>CADBLZ010000082.1 GCA_902795675.1 uncultured Erysipelotrichaceae bacterium | reverse complement strand
CCAACCCAGAATTTAGCTTCTGGATATAAATGTTTTACTGCTTGTGCCATAAGGTGAGCACAAGAGTGATTTAAAACTTCTAGTTTTTCATCTTCTTTAAAATTTATCATTTTATTTCTCTCCTTCTTCGTCAAATGAGAATGCTAGTTGATCTTTATCCTCTTTGACATCTATTTCTAGTTTGTCTAAACTCTTTTGAATCTTTTGTATTTGTTTACTTAGTTCAATTACTCGTTCAGAATTATTTTTATTTTGTGCTTGTTTTAAACGTAAGTTGAATAATTCTTTTTTTAGTTTTTCGAGTTCTTCGGTTCGTAGCATTTTCATTCTCCTTTCATATAAATAAAAAAGGATGATACCTAAGGAGTGCAGATGCACGGTACCATCCTTTTATTACTTAATTATTTTAACGACCTTAGCCGGGTTTTATTAAACCTCTCAGAAGATAGTAATTATTAACTTTTTGCTTATTTCCACCAACCATAAGCTCTCTATAAAAGATTTATTAATAATCTTGTTCTTCGTCATTGAATTAACTTAATTTTAGTTCTTTTAAAGATATTTGTCAATACTACCTATGTTGAATAGATAGTTCTTCATCTCCTGTTTGTAATTCTTCTGGTGGATTGAATTTAGAACCACCAATCAAGATGACTTCACCATCAGGCATTATTTTCTTTCTTACTGGATAATCACCAGGACCTAGTTTACGGTTTTTATCCATTGTTTCTTTGACCATTTCATTTATTTCTTCTTCTTGTTTTTCTGGATTAGCTAGTTTATAGTTTTCTTTAATACCTTGAGCTAATGTATCAAGAGAAATAGTTTTATCTATTGTTTTAGATACTACCATGTCTCCCATACGATTAATTAAAGAAATGATTTGTTCATTTATACTAGTATACATTTCTTTTTGACCTCCAAAGTAAGCATTTTTATCTTTGTTATGAAGATAGTAGTAATTTGAGTATTCTTTTTTTAATGCATTAATTTCTTCTTTGAATGCAGTAAATCTACTATCAAATTTTTCTAAGAATGCTACAGTGTCTTCGATGAATTTTATTTGTAAATCAAATTCATCTTTATAAGTTATAGAATTCTTTTTAGTTCCTGGTCTTCCACCTTCAAAACCATGTTCTAATCTTTCTTTATTTAAGATGTAATTACATCTATCAAAGAAATCTTGAAGAGATTTTGTATCTAATAATGTTTGTGGTTCATAGATTGATAATTTATTATAGTTAGCACGATCTAGATGATCATATTCATCCATAGACATTAATGAATGAGTATATGAATCTACTTTGAAGTTATTATCCCAAGTTGGATCGGCCATATAGTAACCATCAATGCCGTATTTAGGATCGGTTAGATTAACGATACAACGTTGATGTCCACCCCAAGTTGTAGTGAATTCATCACCTAGAACTTCAGCATTTGGATCTGCACGGTCAAAACCAATATCAACAGATGAGCTTAAAGCATAAGCTTCAATACCTACTCTTCCAAGTAAGTCCTCTAATAGTTTAGCGTAACCAACACAAACCATGTATTCGTTATCTAAGATATCATAGATGTTACGAGCATCTGATTTAGAATCTTCGTTTTCTTTATATGGTTTATATTTTTTTACGATATTATAAACAGCTAAGTATTTTTCATATGGTGAAAGAGATTCTAAACCTTCAACCATTTTATTTAAACGATTTTCATAAGATAGATAAGTATCTAGAGATATGATACCTTCACCTAAACCTTCATCTTTTTCTGTTTCAGATGAATTTACGTAGATATTAGATGTATTAGATAATTTAGTTGTATTTACTAGTTTAGTAAATAGATGACGATCTTCTAATCTAATAACTACTTGGTTAGGTAAGTTATATTTATCTAGTGTTTCTAATAATCTTACTATTTCGATAGGTTCCTTCAAACTTAGAAGTATTTTACGATTAGGATTAATATATCTTAAGTTAGGTAATTCATCTATATTTATAGAATTATTTAAGTATAAGTCATCTTCTTCTTGAAGACTTCTATAAGTACAGTAACCGATTAAGTTTTTATGATAATTTTGATAAATTAAGGGATCAAATGTTTCGTTTAGTTCGTCTGATATAACATCAGTAGTAATTGATTCAACATGTGTACCTTTAAACAAATCAAAAAGTTCTTTTGTAAATGGATATGATTTATCAGCTGTTTTAAGAGTCAGGTCTTTTATACTTTCATTTTTTAATATACAGTATAGAACTCTTTCATCAATTTCATCAAAACCTTTAACTGAAAATTTTGTCATTTGTTTTTGAAGAGCTACTTTTTGAAGTAAGTCTTCTATTTCTTGTTTGTGGTGATGATAATAATCTTCGTCGATATATAGAGCTTTTGTGTGATATGTTAAGGTATCTTTTTGTGGTAAAGCAAGAGGTTGTTCTTCATCTGTTATTTTCATTTCAATTACTTTACCATTTACTCTAACACCACGATCACAATAAACGATTATTTCACTAAAGTCATATTTATCAATGTTTTGGATTATTTCTTTGATTGTAGGATGTAAGACTTCATTTCTTTGATCTCTAATATATACTTGTTCTTCCATATTATCACCTATTCTATTTAATTATAGCATAAAAAAGAAGAAGATTAATCTTCTTCTATGTCGTCTTTACTACCTTTATTCTTAAATTGTAAAATGATTGGTGTTCCGCTAAAGTCGAAGTTACTTCTAATTGTATTTTCTAAGTATCTTTCATAACTAAAGTGAACTAAACCTTTATCGTTACATTTAATAGTTATTTTAGGAGGACAGATACCAGTTTGTGTTGTAAAGTATATCTTTAATCTTCTTCCTTTATAACTAGGTGCTTGATGTAAACGATTAGCTTCCATAATTATTTCATTTAAGTCACTTGTTTTTATTTCACGATGGTTGTTGTTGTAAGCATTTATTATTTCTGGCATTAGTGTATGGATACGTTTTTTAGTTAAAGCACTTAAGAAAACTGGTTTTACATAAGGCATGAATTGGAATTCAGCTTTAATTAAGTCAGTCCAGTATTTAATAGCTTTTTCTTTATCTTCGATAGTATCCCATTTATTTACTACTAGAACAACACCTTTACCAGCATCAATTGCATAACCAGCAATATGTTTATCATGTTCTATAATACCTTCTTCAGCATTGATAACGATAACACATACGTCAGCTCTTTCGATTGCTTTTAACGCTCTAAGTAAACTATATTTTTCTATTTCTTCATATATTTTTCCTTTTTTACGCATTCCAGCAGTATCGATAACAGTATAAGTTTCACCATTATATTTGAATTTTGTATCAATTGCATCTCTTGTTGTACCAGCAATATTAGATACGATAGATCTATCTTCACCAATTATAGCATTAGTTAGAGATGATTTACCAACGTTTGGTCTTCCGATGATACAGAATTTTAAAGTATCATCTTGAACAGATAATGTTTCAGACATATCTTTAGTTATTTCTTCTAGTAATGCTTCAATACCAATACCTTGAACAGCTGATAAAGAGATGATATGTTCAAAACCTAGTTCATAGTAATAGTTTACTCTTTCTTCTGCTATACGATAGTTATCAAGTTTATTAAGAGCTACTATAACTTTTTTGTTTGTTTTGATTAACATGTTTCTAATAGATAAGTCATTTGCTGTTAATTCTTCTCGTCCATCAACAACAAATACGATTACATCAGATTCATCGATTGCTAGTTCAGCTTGGGCTTTGATATCTTGGTTAAAGTCTCCTTTACCATAATCAATTCCACCAGTATCAACTAGTAAGAATCTTTTATCATTAAATTCACAATTACCATATACTCTATCTCTAGTTACACCTGGAGTATCTAGAATAATGGCTTTTTTCTCATTTATTAAACGATTAAATAATGTGGATTTACCAACGTTTGGTCTTCCGATTAAGCAGACAGTTTTCATAGTAACCCCTCCTTTAACAATTGATATTTTAACACATATTAGCTTATTAAGCAAAAATAAAAAGAACTGTTACTAGTTCTTTTATAAGTTTTGTTCTATAGTAGCATATACTTCTTCACGACCAGTTTTTTCAACTGATGAGAAGTAAATGATATTGTCAGTTTCAGTTAGTTCAAATGCACTATTTAACATTTTATCAGTTTTAGCTTTAAGTGATTGTTTAACTTTATCACTTTTAGTAGCAATGATAGTAACTGGTAATTTGTAATATTTTAAATAGTTAAACATTAATTCATCGTCTTCTGTTGGTCCTACTTTACTATCAATTAGTAAGAATACTCTTTTTAAATTAGTTCTTTTAACAATGTATTCTTCAATCATCATACCAAATTTATGTTGTGTATCATGACTACCTAAAGCATAACCATAACCTGGTACATCAACTAAATAGAATTCTTCATTTACTGAGTAGAAGTTTAATGTTTTTGTTTTACCTGGTGTAGCTGATGTATGAGCATAATTCTTTCTTTGAACGATTGTGTTTATAAATGAACTTTTACCAACGTTAGAACGACCAACAAGTAAGAACTCTGGTTTTAAATCAGTTGGATATTGTGATTCTCTAACAGCAATAGTTTTTAGTTCAACTGTGTTAATTTTCATATATATTATCTCTCCGTTTCATAATTATATAAAAAAATAGATTAAAATGTCAAATTAGCACTTTAATCTATTTTTATTCCAGGGGTTAATTTTAGTGTATTTAAAGCACTGTCAACGCTATCTAAAACAGCATCAAAATCTTCTATTTTAGCTTCATAATAAGCAATTAATAGTAAGTTATCTTGTTTGTATATTCTTACTAAAGTATTAGTATCTTCTGATTCAAATAAGTAACTAATTGAACCATCATCATTTGTATTAGAAGATATTTCTTTATATGATTTGTTTTCTTCTTTAATACTATAAATAATATCTTCTGTTCTGTCTGATAGTTTTGTACTAAAGTATTTATCTTCTAGTTCTTTTGTTTTGATAGTTAGTGTACTTTTAGTTTTTTTATGTTCTAGTAATAAACCATCTTTATTACTTACTTTCTTCCATGTTGTATCATATGTAATACTAAAGTAATTGTTCTTATATTCTTTCTTACTTATTTTTAGATTAAGTAAGATAACAATAGATACGATTATTAAGATAACAATTATGATATAAGGTATATATTTTTTCATATTATACCTCCATCATGATAATGATAAGATAGTTCATGTTTTCTTTGATGATTATCTTATATTTATCATTTTTATAAATGTATTTATTTAATGAGTTATAAGTACATTTATATCCTTCATTTTCTAATTCATCAATATAATCTGATAGTAAGTATAATGTATTTAAGGAATCAGTATAGTTATTCTTATATCTAATAGTTAAGATATTATTTTTATAAGACTTTTTTATAATATCTAAGTTAATAGTATCTTCTAGTTTACCTATTTTCTTATATACGTCCCAAATATTATCTTTAACATTATTAAATTTTTTTTCTTCATCATATGTTACGTAATAGTTATTTTTAAAGTTAGTTATCTCTTCACCTGTAATAGAACTAAAATCTAAGTTATTTAGTTTTTCTTGAAGGGACATTAAGTAATCAGTTGAATGAGCTATACTTTCTGGTGAGTTGATATTATCAGAAGTATTAAAACCAAAGACATTTCCTTCACTATTAAGTAAGATACTTCCTTGATCAGCTTTTTTTAATGGTAATAAGTTATTAATAATACCATCATTATTATTAATGTATGTACCATAGTTGATTAGGAAACCAACGTTTTCTTTACTATTAATAGTATAGATAGTTTCATTTTTAGTTAAGGAATCAGTATTGATAAGTGTTACTGGTTCACCAACTTCTTCTTTTAGTTTTAAGATTACGACATTATATTTTGTATCTGCTGCGATTACTTTATCTACTTGATAAGTATTATTATTAGAATCGTTAACATACATATATTCATCTTTATTTAAGATATCTTCTAATAATGTCCATGTAGTTACAATAATACCTTTTCTAATAAAGAAACCATTACCAAAAGTATCTACACCACCATCTTTAAGACCAGAGATAGAAACTACTTTATTTTTATTATTATTAAATAGTGTTGTTAGTTTTTGATCATCTTTAGAATTATTATTAAGTGATACTTTGTTATAAGATTCACCAATAATATTTCCTTGTAGTTCAACACTAGTTATGCTATTAAAGTATGCTTCTAAATCTTCACCTAAGTTAACTACAGGATAGTATAATTTGTAAGTTTTATTTTGTTCTTTTAACCAATATGTGAAAACGATATCTTCTTTCTTGTTATCAACAAGAGCATTAGATATATAAACAAAAGTTAAGATACCTTCATCACTTTTAATTACTCTTATGTTATTAATACGATCATAAGATAAGTCATGATTATTTAGTTCACCAATATATGAATCAACTAAGATTGATGATGCGATAGCACTTGCGCCGCCTGATACAAACATGTAATCAATGATATCATCTTTAGATATATTTTTTGTTTTAGCTATTTTAGTTAATGCTATAGCTATTTCTTCTGCTTTTTTATCTTCAACTACTTTTTTACCAAAGGATGTTGTATCTATTTTGTAACTATTATCTAAATCTTTAGTTAGTTCATCAGCAGAAGATGAGATATTTATTTTATCCATATCAATATTAAATGATAAGGCATTAGGAGTAATCATGAATATTGTAAATAGAATTATTGTATATATTACTTTTTTCATATTAACCTCCTATAAGTATTTCATTAATGACTTGAAGATATATCTTGATGCTGGAGCACAGTCTTCATGATTTAAATATACATCATGGAAAGCTTCAGCAACTGTTTCGTCATAGATATATGCGCCGGTACTATCTTTAGCAATAGCATATTTAGATATACTTGCTCTAAAGTCATCAAATGATATGTTCTTACCAGTATCTTTAATATATGCTTCATAACCTTCATTAATAATTCGATAACTAAAGTTACCATCTATAAAATCGTTATTAACATTTACTAATGGTGTTGAACGGGTAGCTGTTGTATAAGTGAATCCGCCTTGACCATAATGATTTAACATAGCAACATATGATAAGTAATGACCAAATTCATGAGCTACAGTACTAGATCTAGTAGCGTTTTTAGGGAAGTATCCACTAGATGAACCATATTCAACTGAATTACTTATTTTTTGTGTGTTAAGGAAGTATTTTGCATTTAAGATAATCATACTCTTTGTACCAATTGGATATCTAGATGATGTATTAGATGTAGCAAATGTATATAGTGGCATGAAAGCAGCCATAAATGATGATGAGTCATCTATATTAGCTAAAGTTATGTTAGTTAAGTATCCTCTAGCAGTTGGATAGTTATTATATATGTAATCAACAACATTTTCTAACTCGATTGCAAAATCTAAATCTAATTCACACAAGTTAACGGCTGTAATGTTATAACGATTGATAATTTCATTTTCTATTTTTTTAACATCTTGTGGGCAGTCACCCTTTTGATTAGTTGAATCATTAACAATTAAGTTACGTACATCTAATTCACTTTTTAAATTAGATAAGTTATTATATTTATGATTGTAAACGATTTTTGTTACACCAACAACATTAGGATTTTGGGGTGTTATTGGTTGTGGTTCTGGTTCGGGATCAACTGTTGTATTACCGCCACCGCTTGGTTCTGTAACAGTTATTTCTGTTTCACCTTCAAAGTAATAATTATCAGTTATATTATTAACAATAAAATATATTGATAAACCCCATATAAAGATAAAGATTAGCGATATTAAAGTATTAGAGTTCTTTTTATTACTCTTCTTTATTAGAACTGGTTTTGGTTGGGGATTATAATCATTTTCCTTTATTACTGGATTAAGATTATAATCTGGATGATCTTTTAAGTATTTACCACAGAAAGGACAAAATGATACGTCATTTTGAACTTCTTGATTACAATTTGGACAGTTCATTTAT
>CADBLZ010000081.1 GCA_902795675.1 uncultured Erysipelotrichaceae bacterium | reverse complement strand
TCGAAATCAGCTATTTTTGAACTAGCCCACATTGTATTTTCAGCATATTCAAGTTCACTATGAATTTCATTAGCAGCTTGATTAATTAAACCGTAAATTGTTTCACTACCCATATCTGATTCATTACCTACAGTTTTAACTAGGCTTTGATGAGCAGGTTCAAATTCTTGGTAATTTAAAGTTTCATTTAATGCCATATTTATTTTCCTCTCTTATAATATTTAATTTTTATCCAATTACACCATTAATAGTTGCTTGGTTTTGAGCAGCTGTATCATCAGCGATTTGAGCAGTACTCTTTAAGTTTGCAGAAATGTCTGATAAGTTAGCACTCATTTCGTTTAATTTAGTGTTAACTGTTTCCATTGCGCTTCTAAATGCGTCAGCACCATCACCAGTCCAAGCACCAAGGATTGTTTCACTGTGTCCGTTAAGTGTAGTAGCTAAGCTTGCTAAAGTACCTGAATCAGTATCAATTTTACCAGCTAAACTTCTTAACTCTTCAGAGTTCATTACGTATCCATTATTCATAATTCATGTCTCCTTTCAAAAAATTATGTTATAAGAATATTCTGAGAATATTTGAAGAATACAATGTATATAAGATATACCAAAATCCCCTATGCTATTCCACTATACTCTTATACAATTATTTTACAATTATTAGTAATACAAGTCAACAAATAAAAATAAGCAATCGCTATCTTTTAGCAATTGCTTTACATTTTAACTTAACATTTTAATTGTCACTTAAAGTGTCAACTGAAGAAGTGCCACCATTTTCAAGATTTGAAACGATCTTATTTAGTTTATCTTTGAACTCTACTTCTTCTTCATCTTCATATCCTATAAAGAAGATTTTTTCTATTTGATCATGATCAAATAAACAAACTTGATTAGAACTTAGATAACCTTCTGGATATACACATCCACTATAATCATAGATTTTTTCTTGGTTTTCTTGTGCTACTGAACAGAAACCTGTAATCATTGCACGTTTTTTGCCACCTTTTAATAATACGATAGTTCCAATTGGTAAATATTTTTCTCTCATAATCAACATCCCTTTTTATAATAGTATTAATTTTGTTTCGTTTAAGATACCATTTTCTAAACAAGTTTTACTTAAGTCATAAGCAATACCAGTATCGGCATCTATGAGTGTTAAATCATTTCTTATTGGAAATGAACCACTAGTCATTTCATTAAGAGATTTATTTAGTAAATAAACTATTTCTAAACACTTTTTATTTACAGGTAAGAATAAATTATATCTTTGTTCTATTGATGGAACAATAAGATCAACACATACTTTGTTTTTCATTTCCCCACCTATACTCTCTTATACTATTAAATATACTATTTATTAGTCTTTAAGTCAATTGTTAAAAATAATAAAAGAGTAAACTTTCTGTTTACTCTTTTTATAATGTTTCGTAATCGTCATCATCGCCAGCTTCACTCATTACTTTAATTAGTTCTGTTGTATTACCATTAATGTAGTAAGCGAAGTTCTTTTCTAACTTAGTATTTAGGATTCTAGTTGACATTGTTGATTTGATACTATATTGCGTTGTGAAACCATTTCCTAGGAAGATTGCTTTTGTACCAGCAATTGATTCTTTATACCATGGATCATATTCACATTTTTTAATACCATCAACAGAATCGATAATAAGTAAGTTAACATGAGACATATTCTTGATATTAGATATTAATGAACTAAATTTAGCATCAAATTCAGTACCAAGAATAGCTTTAAATTTATTAATACCATTTACGATGATTGTATGATTAGCAAATGTTGAAAGTGTACTTGAATCGAAGTTAGAACTACGATATGCTTCATAAGCATCACTGATTTCTTTAGTTAAGTTAACAAAGTTGTTAACGTAATCAGTATCAACATAAGTACCACCTTCACAGTGATCTTTTAATGTCTTTTCAGCATCGAAGATTAATGCTTTATCACCTTGTAGTTTTATTAATTCTTCAATTAATAAACCACTGAATTCTTTTGTTTCTTCCATTTCAAGAGATGTTATAGCAAAAGCAAAGTCTTTTGTTAAATCTAATGTTCTAACAAGTAATGAATCTTTTGCTACACCTATTGGAATAGAATTGATACCAGTTAGTTTATCAGCCATATAAGACTTCGTAACAACTTCTGGAAGAACAGGTATTTTTTGAGCTTGGTTGTTAGGGAAGCTTTGAGCTAATTGTTTGATAGCTGATAAGATATAAGCATTTGTTTCAGAACGTTTAGTTGGAATAGCAGTTTGGAATTCAAAGATACCATCACCAACTTTAGTTATACCTCTACCAGGATGACTAGCAGGTGTTAGTTTAGTACGACCAACTAGAGCTGAGTAATCATATTTATCAGCCATTTGTAATACTAAGTGACTTGGTAAGTATTGTGCAAGTTTACTTCTTACACCATTAGCACTGGCACAGCTGATTATTAAGAAGATACCATACTTTTGACAGTCACGGCTGATTGTTACTAAGGAATCAAATAATTGATCACCAAAGTTTTCGTTAAAGTTTTCAAAACCATTAATCATTACAACGATGTTAGGAACAAATTTACCTGATTCACGACAGTAACTAATATAGTTACCACCAAAGTCAGCGAAGAGTTTCTTTCTACTTGCCATCATTGATTCAATCATTTTGAATAAGTTAATTACTTTATCAGTATCATTTTGGAATACAACGTCACCTACTTGTGGTGCTTTACGATAGTTACGTAATGTTTCTGCACCAAAGTCTAGTAAGTACATGTTTAATTCTTGTGGTGCATATGTCGTAATACATGAGTAAACGATTGAAGACATTACTTCATCAACACCAGAATCGGCCATACCATAGATAATCCAGTTACCTTGTCTTGTAATTGGCATTGTTAGTAAACCTTGTAATTGCATTTCTGGTGCATCATATTCACCGATTACTGGGTTAATATCACAATCAACCTTTTTATATTGATATTTTTGTTTAATAGCATCAATATATATTTCAGCAGGGATTGGATTTAACCATAATTGTTTAACATGAATTTCTTCTTTTTTAGCTACATCAATTAAGTAAGCCATTACGTTAGGTAGTTCTTCACCTTTTAGAACACCAGTAAAGTTTTGTTTACCATCATCAATTGTTTTATATGGTGTACCTAAGTTATCAATAAAGTTAATAGATGTATCTATTTTTTTCTTTCTAACATCAGCTTCATAATATGGTGCACCCGTCCAAGCAGATTGACCCATAGCAAAGTATTCATCATAACCTACTTGTAAGAAGAAACGACCTGTTTCTTTTAGAGATGCTGCATCTGGACGTTTAATAACTTCTTGTGAGTCTGAACGGTCAGAAACTTTAAGACATACTCTAAATCTAGTATTTGACCAAATTTGGTCATTAACTACACCACTTGGTTTTTGTGTTGCTAGGATTAAGTGAACACCAAGTGAACGACCGATACGAGCTGTACTGATTAATTGATCCATGAATTCTGGTTGTTGAGCTTTTAATTCAGCAAACTCATCGGAAATGATGAATAAGTGACTGATTGGTTCAGCTACTTTACCATCACGATATAATCTTTGATATTTATAGATATCAATTGTACTTTCACCTACTTTGTCACGAGCTACGTTAAACATTGCTTGACGACGTTTTAATTCACTTTCTAGTGATGCAAGTGAACGATTGCTTTCGTTAACATCTAAGTTTGTCATTGTACAAGCTACGTGTGGTAGTTTCATGCCTGTTTCGTTATTTTCGAAGGCACCAGCTAAGCCACCACCTTTGTAGTCGATTAAAACGAATTGAACTTCATCTGGATGGAAGTTAACAGCCATTGATAAAATCATTGTGATAATGAATTCTGATTTACCTGAACCAGTCATACCAGCAATTAAACCATGTGGTCCATGTGCTTTTTCATGTAAGTCTAGTTTGAATAGTTCACCAGCTTCATTAATACCTACTGGAGTAGCAAGTGATTTAATTGGGTTACTATCTTTCCATCTTCCTAAAGCATTTAATTGGTTAACATTAGATACATTATACATTTCAAGGAATGAATAAGTTGTTGGTAAAACAAACTTACCACCATTTAAGGCAATTGGAATGTTATCTAATACTTTCATGTAGTTAGCAAG
>CADBLZ010000080.1 GCA_902795675.1 uncultured Erysipelotrichaceae bacterium | reverse complement strand
GGAAAAGTAATTGCAGGTATGGATACAGTTGATAGAATTGCTAGTGTAAGTACTGATTCTTCTGATAGACCATTAGCTGAACAAAAGATTAAAACTATTAGATTTGTAACAGTAGAAAAGGCTTAATAAAAAGTCTTTTTTTTATGTTTTAAAAATGTTACAATGTATAGTATAGAAGATAGGTGATTAAGATGGCAGACGAAAAGAAAAAAGTTACTGCTAAGAAAAAGAGTAGTGGACAAAAAACTACTAAAGTAAAAAAAGAATCTGTTTCTAAAAAAGAAGTAAAAAAAGTTAATAAAGTCGTTAAAAAGAATTTAGCTCCTAAAAAAGAAGTTGCTAAAACAACTAAAAAACCAGTAGCTAAAAAACCGGTAGTAAAAGAAGTTGAAAAACCAGTAGTACAAAAAGTAGATGTACCTGTAGAAACTAACGTAGATAAAGAAGCTTTAGAAAAAACAATTATTATTAATGGTTTAGAAAAGAAGAATATAGAAGAAGTAGCAAAGAAAATAGAAGAAAAGAAAGTTCAAAAGGTTGATGAAAGTGATCGCCCTAGAATTCTTGTTATTGTATTTGTTGCTATATTAATGATTGCTTTAGTAATCTTTACAGTAATAAAAGTAATTAATAATGAAAAAGTTGAAACTGGTGAGACAATTGGTAGCAATATAGCTGAAAAGATTGAAAAAGGTGAAATTAAAGAACCTAGTAAATTGCCAAGTGATCCAGAAGAAGAAAAAGAATATAAAGAAACATATGATGCTATTAAATTAGTATCTCTTGGTGAATTCCAAAATGCTTTTAGAGCTAATCCAGAAATGGCTGTCTTAGTAATGAGTTCTACTTGTTATTATTGTGCTGAATTTGAACCTGTTGTTAATGAAGTATTAAAAGAACAAGGTAAAGTTATATATGAATTCGATTTAGCAAGAATGTCTGATGAAGATATTGCAACACTTAGAAGTTACTATTATTTCACTAGTACACCAACAATATTTACAATTGGTAAAGATGGTAAAGTAGCTAGTGATATTGAAGGATATCAAGATAAAAATACATTCAGTGAATGGGCTGAAAAGAATATCGCAAAATAAGTAAGTTTAGACTTACTTTTTTTTATTTATTTGTTATAACTAAAATTTATACCAAAGATTGACATTTGTTATTTTTTGTTTATAATAAAGACTTATGTGAAGGGGGTCGGGGGTATGGCATTACCTTGTAATAATCTTAATTTGAATTTATATCGTGTTTTTTATACGGTAGCTAAAACAAAAAGTTTCTCAGAATCAGCAACTGTACTACATATTAGTCAGCCAGCTATTTCAAAACATATTCAAAATCTTGAGTATGAATTAAATACGGTTTTATTCTATCGTAATAATAGAGGTATTGAATTAACCCCTGAGGCTAAATCATTACTTACATATGTTGAGAAAGCATACAATTTTTTAATGCTTGGTGAAAAGGAATTACAAGAAAGTAAGGAATTATTAAAAGGAAAAGTATCAATTGGTGTTCCTACTTTTATTAGTGTTTATTTACTAAGTAGTTATGTTAAAGAATTCATGGAATTACATCCTAATATAGTTGTTAAGATGTCTAATAAAAAAATGAGTGATTTATATAACCTACTATATCAACATACATTAGATTTATTAATTGTTACAGGTAATAATAATATTCCTAAAGACTTTAAAGTAGTTAGTTTAGGTAAAGAAAACTATGTCTTCTGTTATAACGAAGATAAGATGAAAGATTTAAATATTGAATCATTAAAAGATTTAGAAGATAAACCATTATTATTGCCAGTTAAAGACATTACACAAAGAAAAGAATTAGAACGTGTAACTGGTAATTATAATGTTCATTTAGATCCTATTATGGAACTAGAAAGTAACGAAATGATGAATAACTATATCAATGAAGGTATTGGTATTGGTTATATGCTTGAAAAAGCTGCTATTAAGAACGGCTTTAAAATAATTAGATTAGAAGAAGAACTTCCAAGTGAAGATATTGATCTAGTTTATATGGAAGATACATTAACAAACTCATCTAAGGAATTCATTAATCTATTAACTAATAAGTAGGAGGGTACTATGCCAAATGATATTATAGAAATGCATAGTACATGGATTAATGTTAATTCAATAGTTGGTTGTACTAATGGTTGTAAATATTGTTTCTTACAAAGTACAGGTGATAACCTAACTAAACCAAGAATTAAAGTATCAGCTAGTGATGCAATTAATCTATTATTTGCATCAAAGTATTATGATGAAGAAATTCCTGTATGTTTATTAGCTAATACAGATCCATTCTTAAATAATACTAATATTGATTACTTAAGAGAAATGTTAGATTTACTACTTGTAAGAAAAGTAAAAAATCCAATTATATTAATTACTAAATGTTTAATACCTGATGACTTTATTGAATATTTAGTTAAACTAAAAAAAGAAAAAATCAAAGTTATTATTTATTTATCTCTATCTGGTTTAGGTAAGAGATATGAACCGAATATTAACCATGATGATATTAAAGTAGATATGGCTAAGTTAAAACTTAGTGATATACCTTTTATTCATTATTATAGACCATTCCTTCCAAGCAACTCTAAGAAGGAAGATATTAAGAAGATGTTAGATTTCGTTAGTAATTATACAAACGTATCTGTTATAACTGGTCTTAGTTTAAAGAGTGATTTTATTAATAAAATTGATTTCTGGGACATTACTAAAAAAGATCCTGTTGAATGTTTAAAAGCTAATAGTATATGGCCAGAAGAAGCATATAATTATTTCTTTAAGGAGTATGATCATAAACAATTAGTATTTAATACTAATTTATGTGCTTTAGCTAATAAGTTACATAAACCATCTCCTTATTATGAGACACATGAATGTAAGAATTACAATCATTGTACACCTGAACAAAGAAAATTATGTGCTATGTATAAAAGAAACGACAAGAAAGCTATTCTTAGCGAAATACCTTTCTTATTAAAAAAGATTGGTAAGTATGATAAAGATTTAGAGATTATCGATAAAGGTAATTCACTAGTTTTAAAGAACGTTAACTTAAGTGCTGGTGATTGTGCTTACTTAACTTTCATGCTTCACTATAAAGTTGGTATTCAAAGAAAGTTAGTTGATGATCATTACTTTAATAGTTCATTAACTAATTCATCTAACTTTGTCGTAAAAGAGGTGTCTCATGAATAATGTTATTACTTTTACAAATGAGTATTTTGATAAAGCTATTAGTTTAAAAAAAGATTTTAAAGTATTAGAGAAGAAGACTTGGGATGAGTTATCTACTTTATGTGAATTAACTGTTCAAGTAGGTCATTTATATAACTTCTTCTTAAAAGATGAAGAAGTATCTGAAAAAGGAAGAAACTTTTCATCTTTTGGAGATGAGTTATGTGATGTTATTCTTCAACTTTATTATCTATGTTATTTAATGGACATAAAGTTAGATGATTTAGTTAAGTATGAAGAATATACATATGAAAATAGTGAGGGTATTATCATCTTATGTGGTCAACTTAATGAAGCGGTATTAGAAGTATATAAATATCGTTTTGATAAGAAACATGAAGATTATGATGATACGATGTTATTTATTAAAGATAGAATATCTAAGATCTTAAAATTAGTTATAAATGTTGCTAATAAGTTTAATGTTAGTTTAGCTACTTCTTTTGATGAGATGATTATGGATTCACATAATTTTATTGAAAAGAGACTTAATGGTGGAAAGAATTAATATCTTTGATAGTAATCATCAATTAATTGGAACATCAACTAAAAAAGAAGCACATGAAAAAGGTTTATATCATGAGGTATTTGGTTGTGTTTTAATTGATAGTACAAAGAATACAATCTATTTACAATATAAGAATAGTAGTCATAATGATTTAAGTGACGTTGATAAAATAGATATTTCTGTTGGTGGACATTTAATGTGTGATGAGACTAAAGAAGATGGCATTCGTGAAATTAAAGAAGAAGCTAATATTGATGTAAGATATGAAGATTTAATCTTTTTAGAAGAAAGAAAAATAGATAAGTTTATTAATGATAATTACATTATTAGAGAATTTGATTACTTATATTTATATGATAATCATTTTGATTTAAAAGAATTAAAATCAAATGATGATGAAGTTAAATATTATATTGAATTTGATATAAATGAGTTAGAGGATTTTTTAAATAATAAGACAAATAAAATAGTTGGTAAGACGATTAATGGAGAAGAAACATTTTATTTAAAAGATTTTATTCAAGGTTATTTAGAAGATGATCATTTATATTTAAAATTAATAAATTATATAAAAGAATATATGAAGAATTAATTATATAATTAATTCTTTTTATTTAAATTATTATGTTATAATAAGTTCGTAATAATGTGAGTGATTCAAATGAATAAAATAGAAATTACTGATAATGAAATAAATTTAAGAAATAATGCTGTTATCTTAGATATTAAAGTTAATAAGTTATTAATTAATATTGAAGGTAATGTTTTAATAAATGAAATAGATAAGAAGGATGAAGAAAAAGAAATAACAGTTAATGTGTTACCTGGTTCATCTTTAATCTATAATCGTTTTATGATTCATAACAAGACAAACAGTAAGTTCTTTTTTAAACAAGATAAATTAAGTACATTAGAGTTTAATTATGCTTTTATTAGTCATGAGTGTTGTAACTTAGTTATTGATAATAGTATTAATGATGATAGTAATAATACGTTTGTTAATATTAGGGTAATTAAAGATAGTAATAGTACATGTAATATTAGTAATAATATTACAGGTGATATTAAAATAATAAATAACGATGAATTAGATGATGATAAGAAGAAAGAATTCTTGAATAGTATTATTAATTCATCTGAAGATATTTTAGAAGAAATAAGAAATAGAGAAGAGGAAGAATATGAATAATAATTTTCCGATGTTAAATACAGGTTATATATATTTAGATAATGGTGCTACTACTTGGAAACCAGAACCTGTTATAAAGAAGATTAATGAATACTATAATGATTTTACAGCTAATGCTCATAGAGGAGATTATGATATTAGTTTAAGAGTAGACAATGAATATGAAGGTGCTCGTAAGATCGTTGCTGATTTTATTAATAGTGATTACAAAGAAGTTATTTTTACAAGCGGAACAACTGATGCACTTAATTTAGTAGCTGAAGGTTATTTTAGAAAACATCTTCAAAAAGATGATGAAATTATAATAAACTATGCTGAACATGCTAGTAATGTAATGCCATGGTTTAGACTTGCTAATGACTTAGGTGTTAAAGTTAAGTTTGCTGCTTTAAATGATAGTAATGCTTTAACATTAGATAGTATTAAAGAAGTTGTTAGTGATAAAACTAAAGTAATTAGTTTAGCAATGATTACAAATGTTATTGGTGACTTAAGAGACGTTAAAGAAATCGTTAAGTTTGCTCATGAAAGAGGTATTAAAGTCGTTGTTGATGGTGCTCAAAGTGTACCTCATATTAAGACTGATGTTAAAGATTTAGATTGTGATTTTTTAGCTTTTAGTGGACACAAAATGTGTGGACCTACAGGTATTGGTGTTTTATATGGTAAGTATGAATTATTAGAAGAAATGGAACCACGTAACTTAGGTGGTGGAATGAATGCTTCTTTTGATTCACCAGAAGAGATTGAACTTAAGAGCATTCCAACAAGATTTGAAGCTGGTACACCAAATATTGAAGGGGCAATTGGTTTAGGTGCAGCAATTAAATATTTAGAATCAATTGGAATGGATAATATTCAAAAACATGAAGTTGGATTAAAGAAATATTTAGTTGATGAATTAAGTAAGATAGAACATATTAAGATGTATAATAAAGATACAATATCTGGTACAGTAGTATTTAATGTAGATGGTATCTTCTCTCAAGATGTAGCTATTTATTTAAGTAAGTATAAAATATGTGTTAGAGCAGGGAACCACTGTGCTAAGTTATTAAAAAATAAACTAGGAACTGATAATACAGTTCGTGTATCAATTTATATTTATAATACAAAAGAAGATGTTGATAAATTAGTTAGTTTATTACAAGATAAGAATAAAATATTAAATGAAATGTTATAGGATGTGATTAGATGGATTCAGAAATAAAAAAAGCAATTATTATGGAACACTATAGTAATCCTCATAATAGAGAAGAAATACATGATGATAATTATATAAAAGTTAATTCTAAATCAGAAACATGTATCGATAATCTTGATATCTATTTAAAGATGAATGGCGATGTAATTGAAGACCTTAAGTTTTATGGTGAAGCTTGTGCAATATCAACAAGTGCAGCTTCTATTATGACAGAACTATTAAAAGGTAAAACAATTACAGAAGCTAATAATATTATTAGTAATTACGATAATATGGTATTAGAAAAAGATTATGATAAAGATTGTCTTGGTGATGCTCTTTGTTACGATGAAATATATAAACAAACAAATAGAATCAATTGTGCTTTAATTCCTTGGAGAGGAATAAAAAAAGCATTAGATCAATATGAGGAGAAGAAATAATGAGTTTAATAGGTAATATTATTTGGTTTATCTTTGGTGGGTTTATAAGTGGTTTTACTTGGTTATTTGCAGGTATGCTATGGTGTATATCAATTATTGGTATTCCAATAGGATTACAATGTTTTAAATTTGCTGGTTTAGCGTTTTGCCCATTTGGTAAAGAAATAAACTATGGTGGAGGCGTTATAGATGGCCTTGCAAATATTATTTGGGTACTCGTATTTGGTCTTCCAATGGCGATTGAAAATTTAGCATTTGGATGTGCTTGGTGTTTAACAATTATAGGTATTCCTTTTGGCTTACAATTCTTTAAAATAGCAAAGTTAGCGTTATGGCCATTTGGGGCATCGATTAAATAAAAGTAGATAATTATCTACTTTTTATTTTGCTTATATGATGATATAATTCTATTAAGGATAAATGAGTATGAAAAGTGTGATCAATAGAAGTAAAACCAATTTTATATTCTTTTTATTAATTTTAGTATACATATTAGTATATGTTTTTTTTGTATTAAATAATTTATTAAAATATGCCGAATGTATTAGTGCTGCATTTAGTATTGTATTATTCTTTCTAGCATTATTATTTTATGGCTTTAGAAAAATATATTTAACGAATAAGAAGAAGGAAGTTATTAGGTTGGTATTAATAAGTATATCAGCTTATTTCTTAGTTACATACTTTTTTGGTTTAGCTATTGGATACCTAAATAACTCTTATTCTTTAGGTTTTTTAGCTATTCTTAATAATGCTTTATTCCAATTTGTATTTATTGTATTTATAGAGTTATTTAGATATATCTTTATTTCAAGTAATAAAGATAAAATAGGTAGTATTTATGTATTAACGATATTACTAACTGTATTAGAAATATTCTCATTTTCTTTTATCAGTTATGACAGCAATATTGAAGTAATATTTAATTTAATTATCTTAACGATTCTACCTAAATTATTAAATAATATAATGGCTTCATACGTATGCTATAAGACTGATTTTATTGCACCATTATTATTTAGTTTAATAATTAATTTATATATATTTATGGTTCCTATAGTTCCTAATTTAAGTGAATTAATGGAAAGTATTAGTAATCTTGTTTTACCATTTGGTGTTATCTTCTGGACTTCAAAAGTTATGAATGATACAACGAGTGAAACAGAAAAGAATAAAGTAGTTAAAAAGAGTGATTTAGTTTATTTAGGTGTTTTTGTTATTTTATTCTTTCTTGTAAGTGGTATAGGTCCATTTAAAATTATAGGTATTGAAACAGGATCAATGACACCATCAATTAATATTGGTGACGCGGTTATTATTAATAAGAATTTTGATTATGATAAGTTAAAAGAAGATGATGTAATAGCTTATCTAGATGAAGATGGACGTGTTATTGTTCATCGTATTATTAACGTTAATAGCGATGGTAGTTTTGTAACAAAGGGTGACTATAATAACAGTAAAGATCCTAAATTTGTGTATAAAAAAGATGTTCAAGGTAAAGTAGTATTTAAAGTTCCTTTTATAGCTTATCCATCAGTAATAATAAATAAGGAGAAATAAGTATGGAAAAGAAAAATAAGTTAATAGTGTTATTTTTTATCATAATTCTTTTTGCTTTAGTTTCAATCATTTTTATTAATGAAGAATTATTAAGTTACAGTATATTATCACTTACTTTTTTAGGAATTAGTGTTATTTATTTTGTATGCCTTTTATTTGTTAAAACAAGTAAGAAAGATATTTATGAAAGAAAGCTAAGAGATATCTTAAAAACATATGATTCAATCATTGTTTACTCTGATGGCTTAGCCGAAATTGATAGCGATAATTTACTTTTAGTATCTAATTTCCAAGATTTAGTTATTGCTGCTGAAGAATATAAGGGTGTTATTGTTTATGAAGATGATAAGACAAGTAGTGCTTTTATTCTAAATAATGAAGATACAACACTTGTTTATTTACTGAAGTCTGATGATAAGGAAACAACACGCATTGAAAGACTTGCTCTTCGTAAGTTAAGCGAGACAAAAAAGAAGGGAAAAAGTGGAATTTTAGACGATATTGATAAGACAACAATCGTTAAATTAAAAAATAACAAAAAATATAAAGTTTCACCTATAAAAAAGGGCACAAATAAGTAAAAAGTTTGATATAATTATAGTAATAGGATGAGAATGCGTATGAAAGATATTTTTAATAAGATTAAAAAACATAAATTGGCATTTTTATTATTAGGTTTTGCTCTAATAATTTCTTTAATATCTCTTGGTACTGCAATTGTTTCAGGATCCATTTCCATCAATGGCCAATCAAAAATTAATAAGAATAGTTGGGTTATTTATTTTGACCATGTAAGAATCTCTGAAGATAGTGTAGCGGCTAGTTATCCTGCCCAAATTGTCGATAGAGAAAAAACACAAATTGAGTTTGCTGTTCATTTGGATAAACCAGGTGATTTTTATGAGTTTAGAGTATGGACGATAAATGATGGTTCAATTGATGCTTATATTAAGTCAATTGAAAAATATGAATTAACAGATGCTCAAAAAGAATACTTAGATTTTGAAGTAACTTATGATACAGGGGAAGAGATTAAACCTTGTGATATTTTATATGCGTTAGATAATGACTCACCACAAACACCTCATCAAAGATTAATTAAAGCAGTTGTTAAATATAAGACTGGTGTTGATAAATCTTTATATCCAACTGAGGGTGTTAATTTAAATTTATTCTTTAAAATTAATTATGTTCAAGATGCAAATTGTGATTGTCGTGAAACAAATACTTGTCCTTCTGTTAAGAATAAATTAACAGTAGTACCAAATGATGGTATTGCTGCTAAAACAGCAACTTATAAAGGAAGAACAGTTCCTACTTACATTTATTTAAATGAAGATGAATCAGTTACTCTTGAAGATTCTATTTATAAGTTACATAACTTTGATGGTTATTGTATTGCTAAAGAAATAACTGATGAAAACGGTAAGACAGCTTACGAATGTGATGAAGAAGCAACAGGAACTTATACATATGATGATGATACAAAAACATTCACAATGGGTAAAGAAGATCAAATCTTACTTGCTCAATATAGTCAAGAATGTGACTATGTAGCAAGAATTGAAAACTCTTACTATTGTACTATTCAAGCTGCATTTGATGCTGCTGGAAATAGTTGGAATGATAATACAGTTCACTTATTACACGATACTACAGAATATCCTACAAATAATACTTCTAAAGCGTTTACTTTTGACTTAGAGGGATTTAAAGTTACTGGTACAACAGTTAACTCTAGTAATGGTAATATCACTTTAATCAATGGTACAATGCAATCTGAAGATGAATATAAATACGTATTTAAAAACTATGGTACTTTAACTTTGGGTGAAGATGATGGTAATGTTTATGTTGAAAACAGCATTGCTTTAATTGGTAACAGAACAGATAAAACAGGTTTAGGTTTATATAATGTTAATATCAATGAAAATGGTGGAAGTAAGTTCTACTTCTATGATGGTTATATTGAAGGTAAGGATGCTTTAAATGGTTATACAGATAAAGCCTCTGGATACTATGTATTTATTGATCATAGATCTGATTTAGACTGTGAAAGAGCTTACTTAGTTTCTAATATTACAAGAGCTGTATCTAAGACTTTAACAAATGGTGAATTATTCTATCATAACTTAAACGACTCATTTAGATCTATACAATCTAAGAAATATTGGAGTAAATATGATGAAGAATCAACAAGAGAATTTGGTGATGCTGATTTTGTTGATTATGCAATAAGAAATTTTGAGGCAGCTTATAATTTAGAGATATCAAAAGAAGATTATTTAGATGCTGCTAATGTTATATTTGATATTAAAGGTTTCAGTGTAGAAACCGGTAACGATATTATAAATACTGGTAAGTTAAGTATTAAAGATTCTAATAGTGAAAAAGGTATGTTACTTGTATCTGAAAGTATTGATAACTCTGGTGATTTAGTATTTGAAGATATTGAAGGACGTATGACTACCGATTATAACTTAGTCAATAATACTGGTAATGTAGAACTTAATAACACAAGATTAACTGGTAAGAATAGTTATGCTATTAATAATGGTGCTAATGGTACTGTTGATTTAGATGACGATTCTGTTTTAACAAGTGTTTCAAGTTATGGTTTAAATAATAGTGATAATAACTTTGTTCTTTCTGGTGGTACTGTATATGGATTTAGAAATACAGGTAAAGCTGAAATTAATGGTACTAGTAGAATAGATATGACAGAGACTTGGGGTATTTGTGGTGTAGATAACAGTGGAACATTAACAATTTCTAATGGTGAAATTAAAACAACTAGAGAAGTTAGCCATTATACAGGTGTTGTTATTCTTTATAAAGACTTAGTATGCAACACTGGTACATTAAATCAAACTGGTGGTTTAATTAGTTCAATTAGAACTTCTATTGCAAATGAAAATGGTACTTATAATTTAAGAGATGGTTTGGCAGAATCTGAAAAAGGTGCTGTAGCTACTCATGGAACAATTAATGTTTATGGTGGTACAGCAACAACTAATAGTGATAATGTACTTAGTGGTAATGGTACTACAAATGTTTATGGTGGATCAGTAAATGCACCAAATGGTACAACTGTTTCATCATATTATGCAAATATTTATGGTGGTGAATTAACTGCTAGTGATCATGGTGTTAATTCACTACATACTACTATGAGTGGTGGTAAAATTACTGCTGATAATATAGGTATTTATAGTACTTATGACACTACTATGTCTGGTGGTGAAATTTATTCTGTTAATACTGGTATTCAAACCAGTGGTTTAAATATGAGTGATGGTTTAGTTATTTCATCTGAAGCTAACGGTATTGAATCTACTGGTACAGGTGTAATTACTGGTGGTGAAATCATCGGTGAATTATACGGTGTATATAATAAAGAAAACTTAACAATTGGTAAAAATGAAGGTGAAATATCTCTAACAGTTCCAACTATTAGAGGTGGATCATATGGTTTATATATTACAGGTCTTTCAACTAAGTTCTTTTATGGTATTTTAAAAGGTCAAGTTGATGGCTATTATGGTAATATTACAGAAGTTCCTACAGGTGCTACTGTTATAGATGGTACAGAAACAATTGATGGGGTTTTATATAATACTGATTATCTAGATAATATTGATAACTGGTTAGCTATTGGTCAACCTGGTGATGACGATTATCAAGAATTTAATAACTTAAATAGTGCGTCAGTAGCAGCGTTAAGTGGTCAAACAATTTATATGACTAGAGATGCTGATATTCGTTTTGAACAAACGATTGTTGATCCTACTGATTCAAAGAGAATTATTTTCGATTTTAATGGTCATAAATTAAAAACTAATCATTATATTTTCAATGATGCTACAACAACTATTATTGATAGTAGTGAAGGAAAAACATCAGAATTCGATGCTGATATTGCTCGTGCTTTATATAATAGAAATGATTTAGTAATTGATTATATTTATATGAATGATACTAGTACAGCTGCAATCTATAATCATAATCAAAGAGTACATCATTATTCTGATAATGACAGACCTTTAGGTTATATTTACGAATCTAATGTTGAATCACCAACATTAAAGATTAACAGTGGTACATTTATATCTCATGATAATGATATTAATCAACAAGCTAGTTTACCATTAGGTAATGTTATTTACAATAATGGTAATGCTATTATTGAAGATGCAACTATTACAGCTGATAATTATGCAATCGCTGGTACTGGTAAGACAACTATTAATAATATTACAATTACTTCTCAAAAGTCAGCTATTAATGGCGGAGCAGTTATAATGAAC
This sequence comes from uncultured Erysipelotrichaceae bacterium, assembly GCA_902795675.1. Taxonomy (GTDB): domain Bacteria; phylum Bacillota_I; class Bacilli_A; order RF39; family UBA660; genus Coprovivens. Next base: position 4,835 of record CADBLZ010000080.1, on the reverse strand, counting down.
AATGGTACAATTAATGCTCAAGAGAACGCAACACAAAATTGTAACTTCACATTAAATGATGGTTATGTTCATTCTGTTGGTACTGCTATTAATGGTGCAACATTAACGTTAAACGGAGGTACTATTATTGCTGAAGAAGGATATGGTGCTAACGATAGTGCTTATGTTAATGGTGGTTTAATTAAATCAAATTCAACATATGCTATTTACTTCGGACCTTATTTTGAACAAAATGGTGGTCAAGTTATTGGTAAAACAGATGGTGTTCACAACCATTGTTATGGTTCTTATTTTTGTTCTTCTTGGGGTACTGGTCTACAAAAAGCTGGTTATATTGAAGGACAAGAAAACCATGGTGTTTATCTTGAACGAGGATCATTTATAACTCAAGGCGGTAAGATCCAAGGTCAAATCGATGGTATTTATTCAGACTATGGTAGAATAACTGTTGGTACTGAGGGCGTTGATGAACAAAATATTAGTATTACTAATCCTGAAGTTATCGGTTTAACTAGATATGGTGTTGAAGGAGATAAATCAGATTACGTTAAATTCTTTGATGGTATCATAAAAGGTTTAACTGATTCTACTTATGGTTTAATTGGTTTAATTCCTGATGGAGCAATGATTAAATCAGATTATGAATATATTAATAGAGTAGAATATAAAACTAAATACTTAGTTAAAAAAGGTAATTGGGTAAGAGTTGGTGATAAAGAGTTCAACTCAATCAATGCTGCTGCTGATTATATCAGTGGATCTGGTACAATGTATTTAATTGCAGATCCTTACATTGATTTCTATCAAACATTACCTGCTAATAAGAATATTACTTTAGATTTAAATGGTCATACTATTACAACTACACAAGCTATTAATGTTGCTCGTAATGGTACTGTCCGAATTGTCGATAGTGTTGGTGGTGGTTGGATTCATAACATCCGTGATACAGAGAACGATAAAAATGATTGTGCGGTAGTTAACTCTGGTACATTAACAGTTGATGGTGGACATTTTAAATCTGATTATCACTATGCTATTACTTCAACTGGAACATTAACATATAATGGTGGAGACATCTTAAGTTATGGTGGTATTGATGCTGAGGGTACATTAGTATTTAATGGTGGTAATATTGAAGCTACAAATGTACGCGCAATTAATACTTACCATACAGCATTAAAAATCACTGGCGGTTATATGTTAGCTGATAATGATGTTTCAGTATTTGTTAATACACCTGGTCTTGTTATGACTGGTGGTGAAATTGTTTCACTTGCTAAAGAAGGTTTAACATTTGGTTGTGGTAACTACTATGACGTATGTTCAACTGCTGATATCTCTGGTGGTACTATTCACGGTGCTAACACTGGTATGGTTGGTGAACAATTACAATACTATAATATCTCTGGTGGTAATTTCATCGGTGATGAAAAATATGGTATTCAATCTAATGTTACAGGTCATATTACTGGTGGTACTATGACAGGTGGTATTTATGGTGTATATCATAGAGGAAATACACTTACTATTGGTAACGATGACGGCTTAATAAATATTGATTCACCAGTATTAAGAGGTGAAACATATGGTTTATATAAAGCGGGTGGAACAGTAGTATTTAATGATGGTATCTTAAAAGGTATTACATTTGGTCATGGTGATGATTCAATTGATACTATTCCAAGAAATACAACAATCTTCTATGATACTGAAACAATTGATGATAAGTTATATCAAACTGCTTTCTTATATAGTGAAGGCGAGATAGTTAAAAACTTAACAACAAATGTTATATATAGTAATTTCCAAACTTCATTAGATGAAGCTAATGAAGGCGATACTTTACAAGCTATAAATAATATTTTAATTTACTACGATGTAGTAAATAATAATCCGAATGAATTTACATTAGATATGAATGGTCACTTTATTTCAACTAATAAACAAATAGTTAATAAAGGAAATATTCATTTTGTTAATACATCAGATAATGATGGTTTAATTAAAACATCATCTGGTATTAGTTTAATTTACAATGATGAAAATGCTTCATTAAGTACGGATAATATTAAGTTTAAGAATAGTGGAGCATCTAATTATGTTATTAATAATAGAGGTTCATTAACATTTACTAATTCTTCTATTGATAGTATTAATGGTATTAATAATAGTAATGATTTGGTTGTTAATAATAGTGTTATTAATACATCTGGTACAACAATTAATAACTCTAAGAATGTAGTTATTAATGATGGTATTTATAATGGTTCTTATAGTTTCTATTCTAATTCAGTTGGTACATTATTAATTAATGATGGTGTATTTAATGGTACTTTCTATAATGCAGGTGCTAGTGTAGGTGAATCAAATAGATCTACATTTAATGGAACATTCCAAAATAATAATGCAACATTAACAGTTAATGAAGGTAATGTAAGTGGTAGAGGTACTGGTGTATCTAATACTGGTACATTAACATTTAATTCTTCTGTAATTAATCTTGAAACATCTGTTGATCGTTATTCACCAACTACATATAATGCTGTAACTAATAGTGGTACATTAAATCTAAACGATACTAATGTATTAGTTGATAAAAATATTACAGGTAACCATACATATATTAGAGGTATTTATAATACTGGTAATATTAATATGGATGAAGATGCATTATTAGATGTTGGTTCTGCTGATAATACAACAAGTTACTTATATGGTTTATATGCAACTGGTAATAGTAATGTATATATTAAAAAAGGTAATATTAAAGTTGCAAGTAGAGGTAATACAAACTATGGTGTTTATACTGAAACTAGTAACTCTAAGGTTACATTAAATGCAGGTACTATGGATGTTAGATACGCTACTACTTCATATGGTGCTTATATTGATTTAGGTACATTTGAAATTGGTCATTATGAAGGAAAGAGTATTGAATATAATCCAAATGAACCAGTTAGTGAAACTAATCCATTAGTTTCTACTGATGATCCTTATATCTATGTTTCTTCTGAAACAGGTAAAGGTATTGGTGTTAAGAAAGTTAATGGTGAATTTAATTTCTACGATGGTTTAATTAGAGCTTCTAGATTTGCTAAACCTGATACAACATCTCATGTTGAAGATATGTATGAAGTTACAGTTTATGTAGATGTTGATACATCATATGAATATGCATATCTAGAATACATGCCTAATGATTATCAAGGTAGTGATATAGTTGCTCAAATTGGTACTAAGTCATATACATCTGTTAGTGATGCTATTAATAAAGCAGAACCTGGCGATGAAATTGTCTTAATTAAGACAACAGTTGAAGACTTAGTAATTCCAAGTGGTAAGAGTATTTTACTTAACTTACATGGTAGAAGTATTACAACACAAACAGTAATTGAACAAGGTGCTACATTACAAATATTCGGTGGTTCACTACAAAACTATGGTGATACTACTGTTACTAATAATGGTACATTCATTATGGGTAAAGATGATGGTACTGTTTCATCTACTAGTGTAAGAGTTGTAGGTGAAGGTATTGCTTTAGATAATAATGGTACATTTGAAATGTATGATGGTTATCTACAAGGTAATCCAGCTAATACAAATGAAATTGATAAGATAGCTGAATACTCAAGACTTTATATTACTAAAGATGATGAGAATGAGAAGAAGTTCTTACAATCATTATCTGAAGAAGATATTAAAGCTGGTTTAACAGATTTATACTTAGATATTGATCCTGCTTCAGGTGAATATGAAGGTTCTAAAGAACCAGTAAGAAAATATTTAAAATATCAACAAACTTATGAATTAGAAGAACCAGTTAAACATGCTTGTGACTTTACTGGTTGGGAAGCTTCTGATCCATCTGTATTAGATAATAATGTTATTACAATGAATGTAAGTGACGTTAAAGTTACTGCTACATGGCAAATTTCTGAAGATGCAGTTGCGCACATTAATGATAATTACTTCTTAAGTATTGAAGAAGCATTAGAAGCTGCTGAAGAAAATGATACAGTTATCTTAATTAAAGATGTTGATGAAGATGTTACTAACACTAAGAATATAACTTTAGATTTAGGTGGACATACTATTAATGGTGTATTCATCAATAATGGTGAGTTAAGAATTGTTAATGGTACAATTAACAATCCTGATGGTGTTGGTTTAGTAAATAACAAGTTATTAACGATAGGTTTAAATGACGGTACTATTGATAGTGGTAATGTTAATATTTATGGTACAACAATAGGTATTGAACAAAATGGTAAGTTTAATTTCTATGATGGTACTGTATTTGGTAATGTTGCTTTACTTGGTAGAACTGATTCATTACCTAAAGGTTACTTCTTATATACTGAAAGAGATGCTAATACTGGATTACAAAAAGTATATCTAATTGGTAACCCAGAAAATGCCGTTGCTCAAACTAAAGAAGGTGGAGATCAATTCTTCTTCAGTTTACAAGATGCAATTGATACAGCTTATGTAACTGGATATGAAATCTATATCTTAAGAGATTTCGAAGCTACATATGCACTTAATATTAAAGAAGATTATGATATTACTATTAATATGAGTAGTTATGATATTACAACAGGTAACGATATTCTAATTAATGGTAAATTACATCTATATGATAGTTCAGAAGATGTTGGCTCAATTACTTCTGCTAAATCAATTGTTAATAATGGAACGTTAAATATTTCAGATATTAATATTAAGACAACAAAAGATGTTGTTACAATTACTAATAATGGAACATTAAATTTAGTTAATTCAACAATTGAAGGTACAAGTAAAGTTGCAGTTGATACTTATGGTGAAAT
>CADBLZ010000079.1 GCA_902795675.1 uncultured Erysipelotrichaceae bacterium | reverse complement strand
TGCAGTTTAATACCTATTAGAGTGAAGACAAGTGCTCCTATTATACCATTTATTCCTAAATATAAAATACAAGATAAACGACTATCATAATTTACTGGGATAAATGTTTTAGATACGAATACTACAATACCCATAATTAATGTTGCTAAGAATATTCTTAATGTAATTTTAAACGTTCTACCATAATGCATGTTACATTCTTTACGAAGTCTAATCATGGCAATTATAACACTTACAGAGTAACCAATTATACTAGCAGTAGTAGCTCCTAAATATGGTGGTAACCCTAATTTGTTAAATAGTAACATTAAAGGAACATCTAAGCATAGATTTAGAGCTAAACCTAGAATAGTTGTTAGATATACTAGTTTGAATTTGTTTAAACCTTGTAAGCTATTTTCAACAGTCATGTAGAAGTTAGATATAAAACCTGTAAAAATAGCTAATGATAAGATCTTAGTACCAATAGCATTGTAACCATAGAAGATTGACCAGATACTGGCCGATAGTAATGAGATACCAATTGTTAATGGTAAAGATATTAACATGATGATTTGGAACGCTTGGTTAAATTTACTATTTACTTCATCCCAATCTTTTAATGTATAAGCAGATACCATAGTTGGAATTAAACTTGCACTCATACCAATAGCAAATGCTGTAATAATCATATTAATCTTAGGTGCATACGTTGTTGCTGCACTTGTTATAAATTCTGTATCAATTACACTAAAATCTAGGTAATCCATTGTTCTTAGGATAAGTGTCATGTCAGTAAATGAGTAAATACTTGCAGCTATACTTATAATTACAAATGGGACAGCATATCTAATAATCTTTTTAGTAATATCTTTATTAGTTATTTTATCTTTTGGATACTCTTTATTTAAATCTAATTCACCTAAGTCAGAATGACGCATTTTTAGTTTGATATAAGCATAAGCAGCAACACCTGATACGAAAGCACCGAAGACAGATAAATCAACCGCTAGAGATGTATCTTCATTCATTACATAAATAATTATATAACTACCTAATAAGATGATAGTTATTCTTACTATTTGTTCTATTACTTGACTGATACTTGGAACATTAAGTATTTTGTGTCCTTGTAAGTAACCTTTAGTTACACTTAAGAATGGTACTATTAAAATAGCAAATGATACTGATTTAATAGCTAGAGATACATCTTCAATAGTATTGCCACCCTCTAGTTCACCTATTAGTAAATGAGCTATATCTTTAGAGAAAACAAATAACACAACAAAAACAATAATAGCTAAGAAGACCATTATTTTTTTACCAATACGGAATGCTCTTTGTTTTGCATCCATCATGCCTAAAGTATTGTATTCATTTATTATTTTAGATACAGCTATTGGTAAACCTGCAGATGAAATATCTAAGAAGATATTGTAGATATTATAGGCATATGCATATAGAGCACTACCTGTAACACCTACCATCGCATAGAAAGGAATGACATATAACATTCCCATTATTTTAGTTATTATAATAGCTACAGTAGCAATCAATGTACCTTCGACAAATGAATTTTTACGTAATTTTTGTTTAGCCACTTTTGTCACTCCTAAAATCAGTAATATTATAACATAAATAAGATTTACTGGGTATTTTATGGTATTTTGAGTGTAAATAAAAAAGATAATCAAATGATTATCTTAATTAGTCATTGTTAACTCGATGTTGAATGATAATTGACTGGCTGCAGCATTATTTTCCATATCTACATCTTCACCTTCAAGCCATAAGTAAATTCTTACTTTAGTAATACCAGCAGGAATTCTCATTAGAGCTTGATTATTAGAAAATGTTTCAGTTGTAGCAACTGTTGGATTAACAGTTGTGAAGTATGGGCTGTTTCTAGTTTCAGTTAGTAAAACATGTTCACTAAAAGGTTGATTTATTCCTTTATAAGGAATTCTTGCAGCTCCACTTGTTGTAGTTGTTATACCATAAACATTTTTCGCAGCTTGAACACCAAATTCAGTATGGCGATCATAGTTTGGTTCCCAAAGTAATGCTTTGTTATTTGATTTTAAGTTTTGGGCAGCTAAACTAGCTGTTGGTCCTACACTACCTTCTACAACGAAACCAACACGAGCAGCATTTTGTGAGCCTTTATCTTGAGCACCTTCTTGAGGTCTTACAAATGATTCAGCTGTAATACCAATGTCAGCAGGAGTTGTTGTAAGTAAGAAGATGTCGAATGCTACGTAGTGTTTATCAACACATTCTTCATCACCAACACAGTTTATTTCTTCTTGTGGTACAGCTTGAATACTATATTTGTTATAACCTTCCTCACTGATTAAACCATAGAAGATATCTAATTTACCATTAGTAACACCTAAAGCACTACTTACACCAGCTAATGTATCTGGTAATTGGTTTTCAGCACGAGGATATGTTTTATAAGCGTTTATTAATTCTTCTCTTGTTATATCATTATCCCAGTTAATAGCATCTTCTGATACTTGTAAACCTGTTACAGTTTGAACATTAATATCAATTGTATCAATTAATGCGTTCTTATTAGATGAGAACCAGGCATAAGTATATAAACCTAAACTTAAACAAAGGAATAATAGTAATAAAATAAGAATTAATAGTTTTTTATTATCTTTTTTATCTTCTTGTTCCTTTTTAGCAATAACTTTTTTGCTCATTATTATCACCTTATTATCTAATATAAGTATATAATATTTGCTATTTATAAGCAATAAAAAAGGATGACACTTGTCACCCTTCGATTATTAAGATCTAATAGCAAATTGAAGATTTAACTTCATGTTTGTACCAGTTGCTTCGTTTTCTGTATCAACGTCTTGACCTTCAACCCAGAAGTATACTCTAATCTTAGAAATACCAGCAGGAAGTGTCATATATTCATTTGAGAATGTTGTTGAACTAGCAGCTGTAGATGAATCTATAACAACTGGTGTAAAGTATTGTGCATATGGTCCAGTAGTATCAGTAACTGATGATAATGGAACACCAACACCAGTAATAGTTTGATTTACACCTCTATAAGCAATTGGATCAGAACCAGAAGTTGATAATCCAGAAGCTATATTGAAGTATGTAGCAGCTGATGCAATACCAGCAGCTGTATGTGTATCAGCATTTGGTTCCCAAATGTATACATAATTATCGTTTGCAGAAGTACCATCACCAGTTCTAGATAATGATTGAGCTCCAGTTGAGTTTAAGTATGCTGAAGTAACAACTTCACCAGTATCTGGGTCTTCTACTGCAGTATTAGTACCTTCGTATACTAAAGCTATACGAGCAGTATTTTTAATACCTCTATCTTGACCTTCAGCTGATTTAACAGTTGAATTAACTAAATCTATATCAGTTTCTGATGATACTCTTAAGAATATATCAAATGCCATGAAGTGAGCAGCAGAACTTGAGTTTGTACAAGCGATTGATGCAACACCAGTTCCTAAAGCTTCTGCTTCTGAACTAGTTAAATCGTTACAGTTCATTTCGCCTTCTTGTAAAGTTGTTAGGTAGTAGTCACCATCATCTTCGTTAACACTAACTGTTCCGAAGAACATGTTTAATCTACCATTTGATTGAAGTTTACCATCTGTAGAAATATGTCCTAATACTTTAGGCATTTGGTTTCTAGCATTTGTATAACCTGTACTTACAGCTGATACAAGGTCGTTTTGGTTAATAGCTGGACCAAAGTTAATAGCGTCAGCACTAATTTCCAAACCGTTAACAGCAGTAACTTCTACTTCGATATCTTTAACACTAACAGTTCTATTTGCAGTGAACCATGCATATGTTGCAGTTCCACCAATAGTGAATGTTAATAGTAGTAATAACATTAAAAGTAATACCCTATTCTTTCTTTGTTGTTTTTTCTTTACATTTTGAGTTCTTGTCATAAATAACACCTCTTACAAACTTTCTTCTTCTGTATGTTCTTCTGTGATTTCCATATGCATTTTCATTTCGCCACCAAGAATAGCGTTAACGCATTCAGGATCATCACCTTCAAGCCATATTACAATTGTGATTTTATCAATTTGATCTGACACCATACCAGCTCTTTGTTCTAGTATGACTGTACCGTCTGAGTCTTCTCTAAACATTGTCGTTTCAGGTTCAGCTTCACCTGATATTGGACTTCGTTTAGCATAAACTGTTTCTTGATCATTTACGATGATCATTACTCTTACAGCATTATCAGCTTCTTTTATTACATCATCCATGATTACTTTATACCAATAGTTGATATTTGAATCACCACGGTTTTGTAAATAGAATGAATATGCTATATAGTTTTCTCCATTATGACTTCCTTCATAATTAGTTAATTCTTCTTTTGATGGTAGCCATTTAATTGATATATTATCCATGAATTCTAATTTAGATGCGGATAATTTAATTACTGAGCTTCTATCATTCATTGATTCAAACATTACGAGATCTGAATTTAAGTATGTATTCTTATCCATACTAATTGTGAATGAACCTTCATTATAGATAATATTCATAATGAAGTAAAAGATTAATAGAAGGATTAATAATACTAGCAAGACTATTGCTAATATCTTATTAGCCTTTCTCCTCTTTTTAACTTGCTCAGCAGTAACAACTACTTCTTTAGCCATAGAAGATCGCTCCTTTTTATGATTTGGAAGATTGCACTGGAGACAATGACGACTGTACTATCATAATCATCATAATTATTGTATCACAGAGATTTTCTAATTACAATATAACAATTTAAAAAATGTAAAAGTTGTGTTATAATTATTTCAAGATAGAGATGTGATGAAATGCGAAAGAAGATACTTGTAGTGTTAACGGTATTAACACTTATAGTATTAGTTGCTACAATTAGTTATACATACGCCAAGTATATTACTGTTTCAAGAACTACAATGGAAAGTAAGATTGCAAGGTGGAATATCAAGGTAAATGATGAAATTATTAAGAATAATACTTCCCTAGCTTATGCTATCGAACCTACATTCTTTAGTAATGAAAACATTGCTGAAGGAGTTATTGCTCCATCAAGTGAAGGCTATTTTGATATCAAGATAGACTATACAAATGTTGACGTTTCGTTTACATATGAGATTAACATAGCTGATAGCACTGATGCTAATAATACTGCTGTACCAGATTATCAAATAATTGGTTATAAGATTTTTGATGGTGTTGCTAATGCGTCATCTAATAATAATGGATATACGGCTATTACTACTAATAGTGTTAGCGATTCTATTCCATATGATGCAACAGCTACTAATAGAATTAAAACTATCAGAGTTTACACTAAATGGGTTGAAGGTACAGGTGAATCAATGAACAACGATGATGACACTAATGCTTCATCTGATAGTAGTTCAAGTTACAAACATAATATTATGAATGTAACGATGAAATTTACACAAACAATATAAGCGAAAGCTTATATTTTTTTTTGCAATAAAAAAAGTATAAGATAACTTATACTTTATTCTTCAATTTGTTCTGCTTTTATAGCAGCTTTAATAATAATTGATGGTTTGTTAGGATTTGATCTTTTATATTCATAACTCTTTGTACCCCACTCTGTATCTAGGGCATCACAAGGAGTTACATCAGCTTGACCAGCACATGCTGGATTTTCGTATGGCCATGATATTCTAAGTGTTAAGTTAGCCATTGAACCTTGGTTAATTATTTCTTCACTAAATTGAATATCAACATCTATTGGCCATGAATCTAATAAAGCTTGTAATTCAGCCTGTGTGTATTCACCAACACCTGTACCAAGTTTATAGTTAACACCAAATAATGTTATTTCAGATATACTAGTTGATACTCTTGCTCCTAATTCACCATTGTTAGTGATTTCAGCTGTTTCTTGAATATCATTCATACCTGGATATAGTTGATCAGAGATGATGAATGTTATTTCATTATCATCAGCACCTGTTAAACCAATATCCCAAGCTTTAACTCGAGCTTCGATATTAGCGTCAATTACTCTATTATAGATGAACCAACCAAAAGTTGGCACAATTAATATTAATAAAAGAACAATCAAAGATGGAATTGTAAAGATTTTAAATATTCTTTTTACCCTTTTTTTCTCTTCCATTAATATCACTTCCTTCTTTTAGTCTTCGTCATCATCGTCATCGTCATCATCATCCGAATGACGTTTTAACATTTCTAACTTTTTAGCTTCTGCTTTCTTTTTAGCTTCAGCTATCATTCTTATTACTTCAATAGCAACTAGAATTGATATTGGCACTATTAAGAAGATTAATAGTGTTGTCATGTTAGTTGTTATTTTACCAAAGACACTTAGTATTTTGAATCGATATATTACTTTACCAAGTATTTGGTCAGCATCAACAATAGGGTCCTCTATGTGATTAGCGATACCTTTAGTATGAAATTTTAGACCATCTTCTGTTGCTTCTATGTTTTCAACACGGTGGGTAATTATCATATTTTTATTTATATCAGCTTCACCAAGGTAAGATATTGCATCGCCTTGTTTGATTTCTTTTACATCTACTCTTTTAACTAGTAGTGTATCCCCTGTTCCATATAATGGTAACATTGAGTCACTGGCTACAGTATATATACGGTAACCAAAGAATGAACCTGAGTTACTAAATCTTTGGATTAGGGTTAAGCCTATTAATACTACTAATATAAATATTATGATTCCTTCTACAATATTTATAATAGCATTTAATAGTTTATTTTCAGCTATTTTCCTAAACATGTAGATCTCCTTATAATTTTATATTATTAATTTTATTCATATATTTATCGATATGTTTACGATAGATTTGGCTAATACCTTCATCAGTTGCATTATTTTTATATTTAACAACTTTGTATTGTTCACCAACCATATCTTTGATTTCATCTTCTGTTAATGATGAGTTTAAATCGATAATCTTTTGAATAACTTGATTAACAACTCTTTCCTTTGTTTTATCTCTTTTATACTCTTCTTTATTTAGAGTACATAGAGCTAAGTAATCAAGTAAGAATGTTTCATCAAAGAATCCTTTTAATTCAGAATCATCTGAATAATTCTTATCATTTTTTTCTCTTTTATTTTCATCGTTTGAATGTTCTTGTAGGTAGTTCCATAATGCTACGGCATATTGGAAGTTAGTATTCTTTAAGATAAGGTTTGTTTTCTTTAATGGTGGTCTTATTAGAGCTACGTGTTTACGAGCTAAGTCTTTATATACTTCTGTATTTTTTAAGACGATTATATCTTGTTTTAATTTATCGATTCTAGTTCTTAAGTTATCGCCATCTTTCATACCGTCATTTTTACGATTATGAAGACTTGTTTTCATTGATAAATCAAGTGTGATATGTTCATTACCAACCATTGTAGCAGCCTTATATTGAATACTCTTATCATCTTTTAAGTAAGAGGAACTATCTAAATCTTTTTCTTTAAAAGATATAAATATTTCCATGTTAGATATTAATGTATAGATAAATCTATTTTCATAAGTATCATAACTTTCTTCTTTATTGATGTTAAGAATCTTTGTTGGTTTAACATCACCATTATCTTCTATTTTACTTATGTAGTTAGTATGACGTGCTAAGTGTTTGATTGAGTCAACAGTTACACGTCTTGCTTTTTCTATTTTTACTATTTCATCTTCGTTGATGATAAAACGATTGGGATTTTTTAAAATATTAAATAAATATTTTATTGTATCTTCCATGATATCTAACCAATCGAAGTTAGCTTCAACTTTATCAAAATGAAGATCAACAACTAAATCAGACTTAGTTCTTTTTTCAAAGTTTTCAATTTTCTTTTCGTCTGAATTATTAAATAACGTACTAATTGTTAAGTTACTATTATCATCCATAGAGCTAAGTCCTTTCTAGTTTATTATGCTAATTTCTTTAATCTTAATAAGAATTCGATACATTCTTTCATTGTTCCTTTACCAAATGTCTTGTCAAGGAAGTTAATGAAGCCATCGATTTCATCTCTTATGTAAGCTACATTTAATTGTTCAAATTTACGTAAGATCTTACGAGCTATGAAGTAGTCTACACCAGCAAGTTCATTTCCACCTGCTGCAACATAAATTGGAACATATTTTCTTAATTGAGCAACAATACGGTTACCAAACGCGATACGGAAATGTTGTATTACGTAATCATCCATTGCTTCAATTTTTTGGAATGTTTCATCACTGATTTGGTTTTCATTCATAGCCTTAGAGAATAATTCATCTAAGTAACTATAGTTGATATCCATTGCTAGTGTTGGAACTGGTTCAAATGGTTGACCTTTGTCGTTGATGTCAATTGGCATAGCACGGTCGTATACCTTATCTGTAACCATGAATGTTGAGTCATCGTTGTTGATTGTACCGATGTACCATACGTTAGGAGCAATCTTTAATTTACCACTGTCTAACTTCTTAGGGTCGCTTGACCATTCACTAGGAACAAGTTCAACGATCCATTCGTCTTTACTTGGCATTTCTAGAATAGATAACATTTCAGCGAAATAGTATTCAACACGTGAGATGTTCATTTCATCTAGGATTACTGTATAAATATCATCTGTATAACCTGCACGATAGATTTCGGCAAGAACGTCTGTTTCATTAAATTTCTTTGTGAATTCGTTGAAGTAACCAAATAGTTCTGTACGGTCACGCCATGATGGTTGTACTGATGCTACGCATGAGTCATGTTTTAAAAATTTTCCCCAAGCATAAGCAAGTGATGTTTTACCTGTACCAGAGATACCTTGTAAGATAACTAATTTACTACTTCCTAATGAAGCAACAAATAATCTAATTAAATCAATACTGTAATATAGTTTTAATTCTGATGCTGCAAAGTTACGGAATGTTTCAGCAAGTTCTGACAAAGTAAATGAGTTGTTGTATTTTTGAATTTTGTAATCTTTGTATTCTTGGTCGATTGTAACAAGTTTTGGGAATCTTGTTTCGTTTGTATCTGTAACAACATCTTCGTTTTCTTCTCC
>CADBLZ010000078.1 GCA_902795675.1 uncultured Erysipelotrichaceae bacterium | reverse complement strand
CAATTTCATTTATTAATTTATGAATCTCAATCTTAACATCTTCATCTGATACATATTTATCATCAATATGTGTTTCAACTTCAACTAATGACTTATTAGATGTATCTTCATCTTCTTCTGGTACTTCTTCACCTTTAAGTCTACGCATTTCTTCTTCAATCATCTGCATGTACAATTCAATACCTACAGTATCTACGAATCCTGCTTGTTCACTTCCAAGTAAATCACCAGCACCACGAATAGATAAGTCTCTCATCGCAATTCTATAACCGCTACCTAACTCGGTAAATTCTTTAATTGCTTGTAATCTCTTAATAGCTATATCATTTAACATCTTTGATTTATCATACATTAAGTATGCATAAGCAATTCTATTAGTACGACCAACTCGTCCACGTAATTGATATAACTGACTTAATCCGAATGTATCTGCATCATAAATAATTAATGTATTAACATTACTAATATCAATACCTGTTTCAATAATAGTAGTACATAATAAGATATCTGATTCATAATTAATAAACGAATTCATAACATCTTCTAATTCTTGCTTATTCATTTGGCCATGAGCAATACTTATTCTAGCTTCTGGTACTAATTGTTGTATCTTACTCTTAATAGTATCAATAGAACCTATTCTGTTATATAGAATAAATACTTGGCCATCTCTAGATAATTCTTTATAAATAGCATCTTTAACAATCAAGTCATTTTCTTGAATAACATAAGTTTGAACAGGATATCTATTAGTTGGTGGAGTATCAATAATTGATAAATCTCTTAAACCACTAAGGGCCATCTTTAAAGTTCTAGGAATTGGTGTAGCTGATAATGTTAAAACATTAACATCATTCTTATACTTTTTAATCTTCTCTTTATGTAGAACACCAAATCTTTGCTCTTCATCAACAACCAATAAACCTAGTTTTTTAAACTTAATATCATCACTTAATAAACGATGTGTACCAAATACTAAATCAATCGTTCCTTTTTCTAATCCTGCTAGTATTCTTTTAACTTCTTTAGGTTTAGTAAATCTATTTAATAAAGCTATTTCAATTGGATAATTCTTAAATCTCTCCATTGCATTTTCATATTGTTGATTTGAAAGAATAGTCGTAGGACATAAATAGAACACTTGCTTATTATTTAAAATTGTTTTAAATATAGCTCTAAATGCTACCTCTGTTTTACCAAAGCCAACATCTCCACAAAGTAGTCTATCCATTGGTACTGGACTATCTAAATCTTTTAAGATATCATTAATAGCTTTCATTTGATCTGGTGTTTCATCATACATGAATTCACTACCAAATACTTCTTCTTCTGGGTAATCAATAAATGGTTCACCTTTAATTGCTTCTCTAGAAGCATATAACTTAATTAATTCACCACTTATATCTTTTATCTTCTTTCTTAATTCAATCTTTTTTCTAGCCCAACTAGTACTATTTAATTTATCTAATTTAGGAGCACTACCTTCTTTACCACTATATTTATAAATAGTAGTAACTTTCTCTACAGGAACATATATCTTATCATTACCTGAATAATTAATTTGAATATAATCCTTCTTTAAACCATTCTTTGTTAAAGTTTTAACTCCTTGATAAATACCTATACCATGTAAGCTATGAACTACATAGTCACCAATTTGAAGTTGATCAAAGTTCTTAATCTTTTGACCTATCTTATAATTGTTCTTATATTTAATCGAACCATTCTTTACTTTTTCTATATCAAATTCTGAAATAACAACATATTTATCAAAAACAAAACCTTTATTTATTCTTTTATTAATAATATTTATTTCATTATTTAAAATCTTGTTTTCTTTTGCTATATGAAAACTATAAAAGAAAGGTTTTAAAGCTTCTACCTGTTTTTCATTAGATAAACAAATGATAACCGTTTTACCTTGATTAATCATCTTTGTAGAATAATTACTTAGTAATTCGAAGTTACTATTAAAGTTTTCTATTTCTTCTGATCTAAATCTTAAAACTTTACCATAATCATCATCGTTAATATTATTTAAGTATATTACAAAGTCATAAGATATTTCTTCTAGATCAAACATATATTTTTTACTAATATCTATATCTTCTTTTTCTTTGTAATCCATGATATCTTGTTGCAACTTTTTATAACCTAATTCAATTTGATCTCGATCAACCATAATTAATTCAGGTTCATCCATATAATCAACTAAAGAACTAAAACTACTACTAACAACTTCAATATATGGTTTGATAATAATGTCTTTAATTTCATCTATAGATAATTGTGTAGATTCATCGAAATATCTTATTGAATCAATATCATCACCAAAGAATTCAAATCTTACTGGATGATCACTATCAATTGGGAACAAATCAATTATATAACCACGAACAGCATATTCACCTGTTTGTGTAACTAAACTAGTTTTTTCATATCCATATCTATCTAATAATTCAAGCATGTCATTATATTTAAGACTAGATTTATTATTTAATCTAGTTTCTAGATTTGAACTATTATTTTTATCAGGTAGATATCTTAAAAAACCAGTAAGGTTTGTAACAACAATTGATTTTTTATTATTTCTAATTTCATTTAAAGTTTCCAAACGTTTATTCTTTAAATCTGGAGATATAGCTACAGCTACACTAGTTAAGAAGTCATCCATTGGAAACAAATAAACATTATCAATATATGTCTTAATTAAAGAATAATACGTATTAGCTTCATATAAAGTATTGGTTAAAATAACTATATTTTTATCATTCTTTTTAAATAATTCTAGCACGTAAAAAACGTTTAACTCATTAGTTAAACCTGTTATCGTAATTCCATTATCAAATTTAAAATAGTCTGATAAAAAATCCATGATACTCCTTTTACTTCTTTGTATTATATATATTCATTGTTTTATCTATTCCATCAATAACAAAAGATTCTATTATTTTATTAAAATTAGATTGATTGTTATTAAGGACATCTTTTTCCTCTTTACTAAATTTACCTAGTACATAATCCTTAGTACTAAATAACTTATTATGAGATATACCAACTTTAAGGCGAGCGAAACCATTTGATCCAAGTCTATTAATAATTGATTTGATACCATTATGGCCACCATCACTACTATTTATTTTTAACTTATATGAACCAAATTCAATATCCATGTCATCATGAATAACAAATATATCTGCAGGATCTAATTTATAAAAATTAGCAAACTCAACAACTGAGTCACCAGAAAGATTCATAAAAGTTTGAGGTTTTAAGAATATGACTTTTTCATTGCCTATCTTATCTTCATGATATAAACCTTTAAATTTAGAATGCCAATCTACATTTCCTAGGTATCCATCAATAGCAATAAAACCAACATTGTGTCTAGTATTTTCATATTCTCTTCCGGGATTTCCCAAACCTACTATTAGTTTCACTTTACTCACCTTCCTTAAATATTCCTTTATAAGTTTTATGTTCTAAAACATTAATTGGTTTTCCAACTTTAAGAAAACCACTATTTCCATTCTTAATAGCTTTTATTAAAACCATTATTGCATCTTTATTATAACCAGCATATATAAATTGTAATTTTTTAACACTGAATTTATATTTATTTAATAATTCTAATATTTCATCTAAACGATCACATCTATGAACTAAATATAGTGGAGCTTTATTCTTCAATATATATTTAGAAGTAATCATAATATCTTCTAACTTCATAGTTATTTCATGTCTAGCAATTGCTTTTGCTTCATCTTCATTTAAATATGAATT
>CADBLZ010000077.1 GCA_902795675.1 uncultured Erysipelotrichaceae bacterium | reverse complement strand
TCTTGGTGGAGTTTTTGTTTTAGGAGCTTTAGCTGGTGATTTTCAAATAGGTGAAAGATTACTAACAATTTTAATTGGATTAAGTATGTTTAAGTTTATATATACTTTTATAGGAGAAAAATTTAATATTCCAGATAAAACATTATTAGTTGTAAGAATAGTTTTTCCCATTGTTTTATTGATAATTCTATCATTTCTTCCCTAAACACAAAAAAACTAATCCAATTTGGATTAGTCGTTTATAAAACTCGAATTTAATTCGAGTTTATTTCATAAATGGGGCGGAATAAGGGGATCGAACCCTTGCATGTCGGAGCCACAATCCGATGTGTTTCCACTTCACCAATTCCGCCATAACATAGATAGAATAACATTTAATTGTAAAAAAAGCAAGTGTATATTATAATTAAAAAGTAGGGAAGTGCTAGTATGGATAAATTAACATTCTTATATTTATTAAAAAAAGAAACATTTTTAGATCATCTTAAAGATGATATTGCTGAAGTTGGCGAAGATTTTGCTAGATTCTTTTCCACTATAAAAGAGTATACATACGATTATTTAGTTGAAAGATGGGGCGAAACAACAACTAATCTTTTACTATTAGCTCTAGTATTCTTACTTATAATGTGGGTTGCTACAGTACTTATTAATAAATAAAAAAAAGAAGATTTTAAATCTTCTTTTTATTTTTCTCTCTTAAGTGTTAATAAATCTTCAGTAGCCATACCAAATTCTAGTGTAGCATCAATAGCAGTAACAACTAGAGGAGTACCGATTCTAATCTTAAAGTGACTATTCTTTCCTTTATAAGATAATGACTTATCATCATATAAGAATGTATCTCCTTCAAGATCTTGAGGTCTTAAGTAACCTGTAATACCTTCTTCAGTTTTAATAAATATTGCTTTACTAGTTAAATAAGTAACATGAGAGATAAACTTTTCTCCAGTATGTTGACCTATATATCTAGCCATTTCATATTCATCAGCTTCTCTTTCTGCTTGATCTGCTCTAAGTTCTTTTTGAGTAGCATGATTACAGAATTTTTCAGTTTCCTTATAATATTTATTTTCTAACTCTAAATCATATGTATTATTTAGTTGCATCTTAATAGCATTATGAATCCATAAATCTGGAGCTCTTCTAATAGGTGAAGTAAATTGACCATACTTCTCTAAACCTAAACCAAAGTGTCCATAGTTTTCAACATCATAACGAGCTCTCTTCATACTTCTTAAAATAATATTAGCAGCTACATCACGATCTTCTTGACTCTTAATAGCACTAAGTATTTTTTGAATACTATGACCATCAACTATTTCAGCTTGGTCTCTAACTCTAATACCACTCTTCTTAAGAGTAACAAATGCTTCTTCAACTTTTTCTTCATCTGGTTCCTCATGTACTCTATAAGGACAAGGAATCATTAAATAACAAGCAGCACATTCACCAGCGATTAACATGAAGTTTTCGATTAACTTTTCAGCTTTACGAGCTTCTTTTGGTTTGAATCCAATAGGTTCACCATTTTCATTCATCTCAACTTCTAAGTCGTTAGTACCAAAGTTAACATATCCACGTCTTTCTTTGATCTTTTCTAATTTCTTAGATAACTCATGTGCTAAGTATAAATTATCAACCATTTCAGTTGTATAACCTTCAGGTATTTCTTTATCAATTAAGATTTGGTTAACTTCATCATAAGTCATAGCTTTCTTAGAATTAATAACTGCTTCCTTAAATTGATAATCAATAATCTTACCATTAGGATCTAAAGTGATAAAACAACTAAATGTTAATCTATCAACTTCAGGATTTAAAGAACAAATACCATTACTTAACTTATGAGGAATCATAGGTATAACAGTATCAGCCATATATACACTAGTACCTCTATCCATAGCTTCTTCCCATAACTTAGAACCAGGTCTAATATAATGAGATACATCAGCAATATGAATACCTACAATATAATTACCATTATTATCTCTTCTAATACTAATAGCGTCATCTCTATCTTTAGTCTTAGCACCATCGATAGAATATATTAATTCATCTCTTAAATCTTCACGACCATCCATTTCTTCTTTTGAAACAGTAGTTGGTATCATATCTGCTTCCTTAATAGCTTCAGGACTGAATTCAATCTTGATACCATTTTGTGCAGCAATAACTTTTAACTCTGCATCAGGATCATTTCTATGACCAACATAATTAATAAATTCACCATAGTATGTTCCATTAGTAGGACGATCAATATGAACTCTAATACGGTCACCTTCAACTAATGGTTTCATATAACTATTAGCTATTTGAATATCACCATCAAGTTCAGCTATAACAGGTTGAAGAACCATTTGTTTCTTATCATTAACAGTTACTTCACAAAGTACCATACCATCTAATCTCTTAATGATCTTCTTAACCTTACATACGTTAGCACCATCTTTAACTTTGTCTACTATTCTACATAAAACAGTATCGCCATTTAAAGCACCATTTAAATCATCAACTTTAACTTTATATACTTTACCATCGTGTGTTATTGTTCCTTCGTTATACTTACTAATCTTAATAACACCAGTAAAGAATTTAGAACTAGGAGCAAAAGATGAAATTTCATCTCTCTCAGTAATAAGAACTTTACCTTCAACTTCTAACTTAGCAAGAACATCTCTCAACTCAGATGGGCTATAACCTTCCTTTGAACAAAATTTGTTCTTTAGTACGCTAAACTTATATTTCTTACCGACTAGTCCTGGACGATCAAGAAAAGCCATGATTTCATCTTCTAAAATCATTTCAAAACCCACCTCTCAATGTTAAATTTTCTATATAAAATATAACACAAAAATATTGTATAATATATCCTTATATAGGAATTTTTATTATATAAAAAAGTTATAATTTAATAACCTCATTTTTTCTTTAAAGTGATAAAAAAATGAGGTATAATTATAGTGAGCCTTAAAAGAGTAGGTTCTTTTTTTATGTCTAAATGGTATAATACAAATAGGTGATATTATGTTCAAAAATAACTCAATTATAATTACTAATAATGAAAACAAAACTGATATCTTAAAAAACTTAAATAAAGAGTTACTTAATATCAAAATATATACATTAACAGAATTTAAAAAACTATATTATTTTGATTACTCAGAAGAAACAATCTACTATGTCATGACTACTAAAAAAGTTTTATTTGATACAGCTAAACTATATATTAATAATCTATATAATATAGAAGATAAAACTTATACTCATAAAAAACTTAACGACTTAGTATCACTAAAAAAAGAGTTAATAACTAAAGATTTATTAACATCTAACAAACTATTTAGAAATAGTATTAAAAATAAAACAATCTATTTCTATAACTTAACAAATACAATTGAACTTAATATCTTAAAAGAAGAACTACAAAAACTTTCAGAAGTAATAACAATAAATAACAATACAAATAACTTCCCACATCAAATATATAGCTTCACTAATATTGAAGAAGAAGTTGTCTTCATTGCTAATAAAATATGTGAACTAGTAAAAGAAGGAATTAAACTAAGTGATATTTATATAACTAATATTAATGATGAATACCGAAGCGTTATAGAAAGAATCTTCCCAATGTTTAATCTACCTATAACATTATCTAATACTAATAACTTATATAGTACTCACCTTAGTCACTTATTTTTTAAATACTATAATGAAGACTTAAATCAAACATTAGAAGAATTAAAAACTAATGTCTTAACACCAGAAACAGAAGATATCTATAACATGATTTTAAATATTATAAATAAATATATCTTTATTGATGATAAAGAAATCTTAAAAGATATCTTAAAAGAAGAATTTAAAACAACTATCTTAAAAAGAACAGATAATAAAAATAGTATTCATGAAGTATCAATTAATAAAATATTAACTGATAATGAGTATCTAATATTACCTGGTTTTAATACTGGTTCATTCCCAACTACATATAAGAATGAAGATTACTTATCTGATAATGAAAAGAAAGAACTTGGTAATGTATCTCTAACTAAAGATCTAAATAACCAAGCTAAAGAAGAAGCTATTAATGAACTTAAAAATAAAAAGAATATCTTGATAACATATCGTATCTATAGTGATGAAAATGACGAACTAGCAATATCTAATTTAAATGAAGAATTAAACTATGAAGTTATTGATAACTATGAATATAACTATCAAAACTCAGATATTTATAATCAAATAGAATTAACAAAACTAAGAGATGATTATGAAAAATTTGGAACAACTAGTATTGAACTAAAGAACTTATATAATCACTACAAAGATAATGATTATAAAACATACAATAATAAATTTACTGGTATTGATAAAGTGGCTTATAAAGAATTTAAGAATAACAAAATAACACTATCTTATTCATCATTAGATAACTTTTTCAAATGTCCATTTAAATATTATTTAAGTAACATATTATATGTTGATAAGTTCCAAGATAACTTCAATACATCATTAGGAAATGTTTTCCATCATGTTCTAGAACATTGGCAAGATAAAGATTTTGATTTAGATAAATTATATGAAGAAGGAATAAAAAATGAAAAATATGAATTCACACCTTCAGATAAATACTATCTAAAAAAATTAAAACCAGCTCTAGCTAATGTTATTGAAACGTTAAAAAGACAAGAAACATATACTAAACTAAATGAAGAAGAGTATGAGCATCCATTTATTATTAATAACTTATCAGATGATATGAATGTTTCTTTCTATGGTCGTGTAGATAAAATAAAATATAACTCTGAAACAAAAATCTTAGCTGTTATTGATTACAAAACAAATGGAAGAAGTACAATTCCTGTAATCGATGTTAATAGTATTGAAGATGGCTTACATCTTCAATTACCAATCTACTTATATCTAATTCATAATGATCAAAAATTTAAAGATATGAAACTAGCTGGTTTCTATATTCAAACAATATTATTACCTCCTGAAGCTAATGAAAAAAATCCAGAAGAAGCACGTAAAAAAGATTTAAAACTTCGTGGTTATACTAATAATAATATTGATATCATGAGTGAACTAGATAGTACATATCAAGATAGTAGTTACATCGCTTCTTTAGGTTTAACTAAAGAGGGTGAGTTTAAAAAATCATCTAAAGTATTATCTGATAAAGAGATTGAAGAAACCATCAATAAAACAGATAACATTATAAAACAAGCTGTTACTAAAATAGAAAATGCAGACTTCACAATCACACCTGTTAAAGTTATTAATAATGGAAAACTTGTTGAAAATGGTTGTGATTATTGTAACTATAGAGACATATGTTTTGTTAATAATGGAAACCAAAGAGCAATTTACAAGAAAACAGAGAAAGAAGGCGAGATAGATGAAACCAACTGAAATGCAACAAAAAGCGATAGATTCACGTGGTAATGTCATCGTTTCTGCCGGTGCCGGATCTGGTAAAACAGCTGTTCTAACTGCTCGTGCAATCGATCTTATAACAAAAGGTATTCATGTTAATGAACTTCTAGTTTTAACATTTACTAATGCTGCTGCTGCAGAAATGAAAGCTAGAATTAGAAAAGAATTGAAAAAAATACCTGAACTAAAAAGTGAACTATCACTTATCGATGAAGCTTATATAACAACATTTGATTCATTCTCATTATCAATAATTAAAAGATATAATTACCTACTTAATATTTCCAAAAATATATCTCCAGCCGAAAGTTCAATTATTAACTTACAAAAACCTAAAATAATGGAAGAAATATTTAATGAATATTATGAACAAGATAACAGTAAGTTTAATCAATTAATTGATGAACATTGTTTTAAAAGTGATACTAAATTAAAATCACTAATTATATCTATCGCTAATGAAATAGATAAGCTTCCTAATAAAGAAGAGTATCTAAATAACTATATAGATAACTATTATAGTGATAACTTTATTAATCATATAATTGATACATACACTGAATCATTATTCATGGATATAGAATCAATAAGAACATTATCAGAAGATTTATCTTATCTAATTCCTAGTGAATTAAATCAAAAAACAGAAGAAGCATTGCTAAGTTTATTTTGTGCTAAAACATTTAAAGATATTTATGAAAGAGCACCAATAACAACATTACCTAGATATACTGGTTTAGATGATGATGCTAAAAAAGTAAAAGAAAACCTTTCAAAAGCATTAAATGGTTTAAAAAGTAAAATCGAATTATATGGTAATGAAGAAACGATTAAAAAAGATATCCTAAGTACTAAAAATGATATTGAAATAATATTAGAAATAGTTAAAAAGTTTATTACTACACTTAATGAATATAAAAAACAAAATGATTTATATACTTTCCAAGATATCGCTTTTCTAGCTCTAGACTTACTATCTTCTAATGAAGAAGTAAGAAATGAAATAGCTAGTGAATTTAAAGAAATAATGATTGATGAATATCAAGATACTAATGATATTCAAGAAACATTCATTTCTTATATATCTCATGACAATGTCTTCGTAGTAGGTGATATAAAACAATCTATCTATCGTTTTAGAAATGCCAATCCCGATATCTTTAGAAACAAATATGAAAAATATTCTAATAAAGATGATGGTGAAAAAATAGATCTAATGGAAAACTTTAGATCTCGTATAGAAGTTAATAATTGTATTAATGATATATTTGGTTATCTAATGGATACTAAACTAGGTGGAGCATCATATCATAATGGTCATGAAATGATTCATGGTAACCATGATTATGATACTAATGGATCTTCATCAAGTGATTATAACTATGAAGTGCTAGAATATAATGAAGAAGAATTAAAAGATTATATCAAAGAAGAAAAAGAAGCATTCATAGTAGCACAAGATATAAAAGAAAAAATTGATAATCATTACCAAGTATTTGAAGATGGTTCTCTAAGAGATTGTACTTATAAAGATTTTGCTATCATAGTAGATCGTAATACTAATCTAGATCTATACAAACAAATTCTTGTTCATGAAGGTATTCCAGTTGATATAAAAAAGAGTGATAAACTATCTAACTCATATGAACTAAATATCATTAGAAACATAATTGATTTAATAATAAATATGAATGAAGTAGAAGACTTAAAAGATAATATTGATTTCAAATATGACTTCATTAGTATAAGTCGTTCATACTTATTCCAAATAGATGATAATAAAATATTTAATTATCTAAAGAATAATAACTATGAAGAATCAGAATTATATAAACTATTTAAACCTCTTAAAGACAACTTAGTTAACTATAATGCTATTACATTATTAAATGAAATAATTAAAGTAACTGACTTATATAACAAAATGATTAAAGTAGGTTCTATTAAAGAAAACATAATAAGAATATCTAAAATAAAAGATATTGCTACTCACCTTTCATTATCAGGTTATGACATATATAGTTTAAGAGACTATCTAACAGAACTAATATCTAGTGAAGAAACACTAGATTATAAGTCACCATTATCAGGTTCAAACTCTATAATCATAACTAACATTCACCAATCAAAAGGATTACAATATCACGTATGTTACTTTATTGGTTTATCAAATCAATTCGCAAGTAAAGATACATCAGGTGAATTACTATATAGTAAAAACTTTGGTATCATTACAGCTATGTATAATAACGGTTTAAAAGATACTGTTCAAAAAATAGCTAATAAATATAGTTACATGCAAGAAGAAATATCTGAAAAGATTAGATTATTCTATGTTGCTTTAACAAGAGCACAAGAAAAAATAATTATTGTCTTACCAGAATGTGAAGCTAAAAAGTCACCACTAAATGAAGATGGTGTAGTAAGTGATGCGATTAGAAATAATTACAAATCTCTTCGTGATATGATGAACTCTATTAAATATTTTATAAGTAATGCTTATCATAAAATTGATTTATCAGAAATAAATCTTAATAAAGATTATTTGATTAATAATGAAGAAAAGAAACATATTGATATAACTGGTTCAACATCTTTCACTGTTACTAATCTAACACCTGAAAAAGTTGAAATAGAAGATAGTGCTCACTTCAGTAAAAACTTACACGAACTTATAAGTATGAGTACAAGAGATAATCTAAAACTAGGTTTAAAACTACATGAAGCTTTAGAACTAACTGATTTTGTAAATCCTGATCTTAACTTAATTGAAGATGAATTTATAAGAAATAAAGTAAATGCTTTCTTACATAATGATATCTTAAAAGATTTAAGTAATACCAACATATATAAAGAACATGAATTCATCTATGAAAAAGATAACATGTTATATCATGGTATTATTGACTTAATGATTGAATATAATGATCACATAGATATCATTGATTATAAAACTGAAAACATCGATGATGAAAACTATCAAAAACAATTACAAGGATATAAAGATTACGTAAGTACCTTAACTGATAAAAAGATTAATACTTACTTATATTCAATCTTAAGAGAAGAGGTGAAACAGGTATGATAAAGAAGATAATATCTATTATAAATATCATCCTACCAATCATCTTATTTATATTACTAGAAGTATTTACAATCCCTGATAAATTCGTTAACATCATGACTCTAACTCTAGTAATAGGTTGGTTAATACCATACTTTGTTTTACTACTTAGTGGTATAGGAATGTTACTTAGTTCACATTATAAACTAATATTCATCATGAACATTCTTAATATTTTATTATCTAGTATTGTTTTATTCTTAATATCTAAAATATATACTAGTGCATTCTTATTAGAGTTAATAACATATATCTTATTTATTATAATGAGTATTATTAACTTAATATATATTCATAAGAATAAATATGAAGAATATAAAAAAGGAACTAAATAGTTCCTTTTTATTATTGTGTTAATTCACAATTAATTAAAGTATAAGAATTCTTAATTTGACATCTAACAGTTACCCTAGCATTACCAGTAACATTAATATTATTAAAGTTTAGAACAAAATAATTCTTACTCTTATCTTCATAATCTTGTTTATTTTCATATAACAAGAAACGATTTCCATCAGTAACCATATAACCATTAATAATAAAATAATTACTAAATAACTTATTTAAATTACTAATTAAATCTTCAATATCAACTCTTTCACTAGAGTCATAATCGATATCTTCTTTAGATATCTTAGCAATATTTAATTCGTGATCAGATATATCAACAGCTCCAACAAAGTTAACTTTATCACCAACTGATAAACCTTCACAAGACGTAGCACTACCTTTAATTGATTCCTTACTACCTAATGAAGAAGTAATAACGATATTACAATTACTATCTATATTTTGAATATATCCAACACTCTTATACCAAGTTCCTTGTTTAAATCTAATGTAAGTATTTAGGTAACCAGCTGTTATTTTTAAATCTTCACCTAATTTATTATCAACACTCTTAGTATTATCGACATTACTAAAATCAACTGTCTCATTATTAATACTTTGAACTTTACTGGCTTTACTCCATAACATTATCCATAAAAAACTAAGTATTAAAACTAAAACACCTACAATAATATAATTAATATATTTTTTCATAACCATCACTAATAATATTATAACTAAAAAAGTAAAAATAATAAACTAGATATGATATAATAAATAGTAGAAAGGTAGGTGATAGTATGTTAGCTCATGAACTAAAAACAATTGAACTACTTCTAAATAGTATTGTTAATCAAAGTGATATTAATCGTGATATCAAAGCTTCTGACCTAGATTATGAAACATTTATAAGTACAAAGAATAACTTATTTAATGAATTAATAATTAGAGACTTTATTGCATACTATCACTATAATCCTAACTTCAATTTAGAAGAATTCTATAACAATGCTTATAACAGTTATCACAAAGATTCAATTGCAACACCACATGGTGACCCAATAACTGACTATCAAGCATTCTTCTATAACTTATATAATGCTTTAAGAGTAGGTAACTACATCTTTGATTCAGAAAATAATATCTTTGTTGGTGATGAACATATTGAATGTACAATTCCAACAACATGGTTATATCGTATTAATTCATATTATAAAAAAGACTTCATAAATGAAATCTACTTCTATAACAAGAATAAAAAACCAACTATTAAAAATGAACAAGACTTGGAAAAATACTTATATAGTTCTAAAGTTTTTGAAATAGAAGCATTAAAAGAAAAAGGTTTATCTCCTGAAAAAGAAATAGATAAAACTGCTAAAGTAGTTGAATCAGAAGTTGATAACCAAAAAGAAGTAAAAGTAAATGATATTATAAATCTATTTAGAGCTAAATTAGATCCAAATCATTTCAAGATAAATAAAGTTAAAATAGATAATGAACTAATGAATGTAATTAGAAGAGTAACTAGAGCTCTAGGAGATAACTTCTATAAACGTAGTATCAATGCTCAAAAAGAAATCATTAGTGATACTATTACTGAATTCTTACATAGTAATATTGCTAACAATCGTGATGCTGAAAAATATTTAACATTACTTGATTTAAGTGATCAAGAACACTTACCAGATGTTAACGTTCAACATGTTCTGTTATCATTATTAAATCTATACTTTGATACTTTAAAACAAGTTGACTTTAGTATGGAAGACTTAGATACTGACTTATTCCGTATCGAAGAATATGTAAGTGGTAAAACAATTAACGAAAAGAAAGCATTTGATCACACATTATCTAAACTAAAAGATAATGAAAGAATAAGTGAAACATATCGTGAAGAGATAAAAGAAAAACTAAAAACAATTGCTGAAACCAAACAATCGGATTCCAACTTTAAACTAGAACAAGTTGAAATGTCTCAAATGTTAGGTAACTACAGTCGTATTGAAAATGTTCGAAAAGAATTAGAACAAAAACGTAATCGTATTTCTCAATACTTACAACATAATAGTGATTCTGCTAAAGAACTAGAAAGTGATAGTAACCTATTTAAAGATATCTTACTAAGTGTTCCTCGTAATGGTAATATTTATTTCAAACCAAATAG
The DNA here is from genome assembly GCA_902795675.1 of uncultured Erysipelotrichaceae bacterium. Lineage (GTDB taxonomy): Bacteria > Bacillota_I > Bacilli_A > RF39 > UBA660 > Coprovivens. The sequence goes on along the minus strand of CADBLZ010000077.1, from coordinate 1,111 downwards.
TAGAACTGAAGAAATAACATTTATCATTAAAGATAATAATACTGGTAAGATAACATTTAGAGCTTCTATTCCTTTAGAAGAACTATTACTAATAATTGAAAACATAAATTATGATCTCCCAGATGATTATAAAAAAATAGTAAGTTTCTAACTTACTATTTTAATTTTGAAAAAATATCACCAAGTTTATCATTAATAACTAAATCGGCCATAGAGTCATATTGTGTACTATCCTTATTAATAATAACTAAGTGTTTGCCTCTAAAATATCTTATAAATGAAGCGGCTGGATAAACAACTAAAGATGTACCACCAACAATTAGTAAATCAGCATTACTAATAGCTTCAATACTTTTACTAACCGTCTCATCATCTAAACCTTCTTCATATAAAACTACATCAGGTTTAATAATACCGCCACATTCACATCTAGGAATTCCCTTACTATTAAAGACTGCTTCAGCATTATATTTCTTACCACAATCCATACAAGTATTTTGATAAACAGTTCCATGAAGTAAAAGAACATTCTTACTTCCAGCTTTTTCATGTAACCCATCTATATTTTGTGTAATAATATATTTTAACTTACCACTATCTTCTAAGTCTTTTAAATACTTGTGGGTTATATTAGGTTCAATATTTAAACTATTTAACTTTTCACGATAGAAGTCATAGAATTCTTCTGTATGATCTATAAAGAAAGAATGACTTAACATAGTTTCAGGTGGATATTTAAACTTCTCATGATATAAACCATCTACCGATCTAAAATCCTTAATGCCAGATTCTGTACTAACACCAGCACCACCAAAGAAAACAATATTATTACTTTCATCTATATATTGTTGTAATAACTTAATCTTGTCATCCATATTATCACCTAATAGTATTATACAATATAAAAAAAGAAGATATATAGTCTTCTTTTTTAATCATTATTAATATTCTTCCATTTCCATTCTTGGATTTCTGGCATATCAACGCCATACTTATGAATATATTCAGTATGTTCAATTAACTTTTCTTTCATTTCCTTAGCTAAGTAAGTACCTTTACTACCAAGATTAGGAAGTAAGTTACAAGCTTCAATTACTAAATGATATCTATC
>CADBLZ010000076.1 GCA_902795675.1 uncultured Erysipelotrichaceae bacterium | reverse complement strand
GCATCATAGTCAACAATTAATGTTGCACCAGATTTACCAATTTGTCTTAGTTCAACATCCATTAAACTTAAGTCTTCTTCTAATGATTTGTAGTTTTTATCAATTGTATCTTTAGCATATGTTGATGTTGATAGTTCTTGTAAGTTTGTTTTAATTGTATTAGCAAGTGTTAAGTAGTTATTAGGACTTAACCATAATTCTTCTATACCATACTTATATTTCATTCCGTATGATGCATCTAAGATATTTAATTTTTTATTTATCTTAATCATATCTCTTGCAATATTCTTTTCATCACTTATACCATCATAGATAAAAATGTTTGAACCTTTAGCATATTCTTTTAGTTTCTTTTCTGATAACTTATATGTAGATACGTTAGTATCATTTGGATATATACTTACAACTTTAGATTCATAATTATATAATCTGTTAGTAATATATTCTAACGGATAGATTGTTGTTGTTATCTTGGAATCTTTTAGTGAGTCCTTTTCATCACAACCAGTTATACTTAATAAAAGTGTAAGTAAAACACCTAATAAAAATATTTTCTTTTTCATTTTTTCACCCTTTATTTCAAAGATAATTTTACCATAAATTGTTTATTTTGTATATTTAATTTGATATAATGGGTAAGGTGATTATAATGGATTTTCTAGAAAAGTATGATATTCATATAGTAAACAAAGATTTATTAATGCAAGCATTAACACATTCTTCTTATACGAATGAACATAAGGATGAAGGTGTAAAGTCTGTTCACTATGAAAGATTAGAATTTTTAGGTGATGCTGTTCTTCAACTTTTAATGAGCGACTATTTATTTAATCATATGCATATTAAAGAAGGCGAAATGAGTAAGCTTAGAGCATCTTATGTATGTGCTGAAGCTTGCCGTCATTATGCTGATAGAATTGGTTATATTCCATATATAAGAGTTGGTAAAGGCCAAATAAAAGATATTAATGATACGATTATTGCTGATATCTTTGAAAGTATTCTAGGATGTATTTATTTAGATCAAGGATATAGTAAGGCAAAGAGTTTGTTTGACCAAGTTGTTATACCTTATGTTGAAAGTGATGAAAAGTTTATTGTTGATTATAAGAGTAAGTTACAAGAACTAGTTCAAACAGAGAAGAAAAGTCTTGAATATAAAGTTATTAATGAAACAGGCTTAAGTAATGATAAAACTTTTGAAGTTATTGTTTCTGTTGACGGTATCATTTATGGTAAAGGTACTGGTAAGAGTAAAAAGATGGCTGAACAAAATGCAGCAAAAGATGCTTATTCTAAGCAAGCTAAAATATAGGTGATTTTATGTATTTAAAGTGTGTAAGAGCAAATGGCTTTAAGTCGTTTGCTGATAAAACGGAAATAGATGTTAAGCCAGGTATTACTGGTATTGTTGGCCCTAACGGATCAGGTAAATCAAATATTGTTGATGCTGTTAGATGGGTTTTAGGTGAACAAAGTGTTAAAGAACTACGTGGTACATCATCTATGCAAGATGTCGTATTTAGTGGTTCTAAAACAAGAAGTGCTGCTTCACGTGCTAGTGTTTCACTTACTTTTGATAATAGTGATCATTATTTAAATAGTGATTTTACAGAAGTAGAAATAAAAAGAGTTTTATATAAAACTGGTGAAAATGAATATTATATAAATAATGTAAAAGTAAGACTTAAAGATGTTACTAATCTTTTCTTAGATACTGGTGCTGGTAAAGAATCATTTAATATTATTGGTCAAGGTGAAGTTGGTAATGTTATTAATTCTAAACCAGAAGATAGAAGAGTAATCTTTGAAGAAGCAGCTGGTGTTTTAAAATATAAAAAGAGAAAAGAAGAATCTAATCGTAAGTTAGATAGAACAAAGGATAACTTAGAAAGAATCGACTTACTTATTAATGAATTAGAATCTAATCTTGAACCTTTAAAGAGTGAAGTAGAAAAAGCTAAGAAATATTTAAACTATAAAGAAGAATTAAAGAATATTGAAGTGGCTTTAATAAGTAATGATATTAGAGAATTGAATATCGAATATCAAGAAAATAAAGATAAAAAAGAAATGTTAGAAAAGGAATTAGAAGATATTACTGTTACTTCTAATTCAGATGATTCTATTTTAGAAAACTTAAAACTACAAGGTTTAAAACTTGATAGTGATATAGAAGAAGTTAATACAAAGATTAATAGTATTACAAATGAATTATCTTTCTTAAGAAGTCAAAGACAAATAACTATTGAAAGAAAGAAATATGAAGTAGATGATCAAAAGTTAGCTAATAATATTATTTCTTTAAAAGAAGAAGTATTAAATATTAAGAAAGAATTATCTTTAGTAGAAAAAGATATTATTGATAATAAAGCTTCTATTAATGAAAAGTCTTTAAGATCAATGGAACTAATTAAAAAGAATAAAGATTTAAAAGAAGAAAGAGATAGTAATCTTAATACTTTAAATAATATCAATAAAGATATTATGAATATCGATAATAGAATAAGTATTATTGAAGATAATATTAATAATGATTCTTCTTTACCTTTAGCTGTTAAGTCAACTTTAAATAATGTAAGACTTAAAGGTGTTCATAATACGATTGGTAAATTAATAGATGCTGAAGAAAAATATATTACAGCTATTAATACTACTTTAAGTGGTGCAACAAATTATATTGTTGTAGATAATGAAGAAGCTGCTAAGGAAGCTATTAATTATTTAAAAGATAATAAATTAGGTAGAGCAACATTCTTTCCTTTAAATGTTATTAAAGGTAGAGATATTGATGAAGAAACTTTAACTAAAGTAAAAGAAGTTAAAGGATTTATTAATACTGCTGATAAATTAGTTACATATGATAAGAAGTATGAAGATATTATTACTAATCAATTAGGTGGTACTATTGTAGTTGATGATATTGATACTTTAAATAAGATAGGTAAATTAATTAATTATAAATATAAAGTTGTTTCTTTAGATGGTGAAATTCTTTATACCGGTGGTGCTATTACTGGTGGTAAGAATAAAAATAATAATAGTTTACTTTCTTTAAAATATGAAATGGAAAACTTAAAAGATGATCGTGTAAGAAAAGAAAGTAAATTAAAAGAAATCGAAAGTGTTATTAAGAAGTTAAATAAAGACTTAGAAGAATTAAGTAACAAGATTGAAGAAAGTCAAAGAGAGAATATTTTATTACAAGAAAAAGAAAATGTATTAGAGAGTAATAAGAATAAGTTAGAAAGTGACTTAAATAATAAAGAGAGCGAACTAAAAGGTACAGAGAATGTTAAAGCAAGTACTTTAGATTCAGAATTAGATAAGATCTTAAAAGACTTCTATAAAGCTGAAGAAGAACAAGAAAAGTTAAATAAAGAATTAAGTGAATTAAAGAGTAAAAAAGCTAGTATTCAAGATGATATAGAAGTAAAAGAAAAAGAATATCGTACAAAGAATATTGAAGTTAATCGTAAACAAAATGAGTTAAAGAATAGTGAAGTTAAATTAGGTAAGATAGAAGTTAAGTTAGATAACTTATTACTTACTTTAAATGAAAGCTATAATTTAACTTATGAAAAAGGTATTTCAGAATACGAACTTGATATGGATGCTGAAGAAGCAAGAATTAAAGTTAATAATCTTAAATCCAAAATTAATGAACTTGGGGAAGTTAATACTGGTGCAATTGATGAATATGATCGTATTAATACTAGATATGAATTCCTAAGTAAACAAAAAGAAGACTTAGAAATGAGTATTAAAGGTTTACTTGAAGTAATTAGTGAAATGGATGAAATAGTTAAGAATAACTTTAAAGAAACATTTGATAAGATTCAAGAAGCATTTAAACAAGTATTCAAAACTTTATTTAAAGGTGGCGAAGGTGTTCTAGAACTTACTAATCCAGATGATCTACTTAATACAGGTATTTTAATTAAAGCTGTTCCACCAGGAAAGAATATTACATCTATTGGTTTATTATCTGGTGGTGAAAAGACTTTAACTGCAATATCATTATTATTTGCTATCTTACTAGTTAAACCAGTACCATTTGTTATCTTAGATGAAGTTGAAGCTGCATTAGATGAAGCTAACGTTGATACTTTTGGTAAGTATGTAAGAAGTGTTAAAGATAAATCACAATTCATTATTATTACGCATAAAGAGAGAACAATGGAATATGCTGATTTATTATACGGTGTTACAATGCAAGAGAGTGGTGTAACAAAGATGGTTAGTGTTAAGTTGGAGGATAATAGATGAAAAAGAATACATTTATGAAAACGAATGATATTGGAATAGATGTTAAGTATACTGTTCTAGCTATTATTGAAGGAGAACATAAATATACTATCTATACTAATTACATGCCAAGTGATACTAATGAATTAGGTATTAGACTTCTAGTTGGTGAAGTTATTGAAGATAATCCATTTACTGTAATTGATGTTGATAATGAAACGAAAAATGAAATATTAAATGATTTTATGGATCGTCTTATAGAAGAAGAGGAAGAAGAGTAATTCTTCCTCTTCTTTTTTAAAGGAATTAAAAATAATTCTTACGTATATATTATATAGGTGAAAAAGATGTATTTAATAAAAGATTTACCATTAGATGAAAGACCTAGAGAAAGACTTAAAAAATATGGAGTTAAGAGTTTATCAAATATAGAATTATTAAGTATTCTACTTAGAACAGGAACTAAGATGATAAATGTTAAAACATTATCTATGAATATCTTAAAAGAAATACCTATCAATGAGTTTAATAGTTTAAATTATGAAACGTTACTAAATATAAAAGGAATGGGTGAAAGTAAAGCAATGATTTTAGTATCTGCTTTAGAATTAGCTAAAAGAGTTTATAGTAAAAGTGATGATAAGATAATTATTCATGATTCAAGAGATGCTTACTTTGTAGTTAAAGATGAATTAGAACATGAACTACAAGAAAAGTTCCTAGTAATATATTTAAATAATAAGAATCATATTATAAGTAAAAAGATTTTGTTTATAGGTACAAATAACCAAAGTATAGTTTTTCCTCGAGATGTCTTTAGAGAAGGAGTTAAGTTAAATTGTAGTTCAGTAATCTTATGTCATAATCATCCATCGGGAGATATAACACCATCTAAAGAAGATGATATGTTAACCTTAAACTTTATCAAGATTGGAAGAATGCTTAATATTAATGTTTTAGATCATTTAGTTATTGGTTTAGATAATTACTACAGTTATTTAGTTAATAAACCGGGTGTATTTGAAAAATAGTTAATAATTCGTTATAATAAGCCCGTAATATGAAGGCGGGGATGAGGATGAAAAAGAAGAAACAATTAACTCCTAATAATGTAAAAACAAATTATATGTTAGGTATGATGACGAAAGTTATCAAAGATGAACAAGTAAAAGATATTGTTAAATATAGAGTTAATCATGGTGACCCAAGTAAGAGTGGTGAACTATTAAGTGATATCTTTGATCAATTCCCAGAAGAAAAAGTATTCTTAATGAATGCAATTAAGAAATATGTTGATATTAATACTTTTGATGATAAAGATAGTAGAGAGCTTGTTATTAAACTTAGAGGTTTAATTGATAATAGTTTAACTAGAGGATTAAGTATCGACTTATATGAAGATTATTACGCTGATTTATATAAGAAGATATGTGATAACTATACTGATAGATATATGTTCTTTGCTTTTCAAATGTTATTTGATAAAGGTAGAATATCTAAAAGTGAATTAGATTTTATTGCTGGTAAAAGAATTAGAGAATTATTATTTGAAGATGATGGTGATATATACGTAAAGAATAACTTACACGAGATGTTTAAAACAAAAGCTGATTTAATGGGTGTTGTTCTAGCTGATTTAGTATTCTTCTTAATTAAACCTATTGATCCAGCGCTAGCAGCTTACATTTTACAAAATGGTCATGTAGCTTCAGAAATAATGGATGAATATACTAAGATACTTAATGAATATGATCATGATTCTGATATTTTAGTTAGTTATGAAGATAGTTATTGTACTTTAAAACATTCTGGTTTATTTAGTATAGATGATGCTGTAAAAGACTATTACAACAAGGATAAAGTAGCTCTTGATGTTGATTGTTATATCAAAAGAGAAGAGGCAAAAAAGAAAAAGGGACTTAAAAGGTTTTTTTAGTCCTTTTTTATTTGACTTTATGCTATAATACTGATATAATCTTGTTGTTTTGAAGGCTTTCTTTGAAACCGCACTAAAAAGGTAATAAAGTACTTTTTAAGTCACCTTGAGGGCGCGTCTTGAAAAAAATATAAGGAGGTATGAAGATGAAAGCTATATTTGTTACAGGTGGTAAACAATATTATGTTTCTGAAGGAGACGTAATCTATGTTGAAAAACTAGATGCTGAAGTAGGCAAAGAAGTTACTTTTGATGAAGTATTATTTGTTGACGGCGTTAGTGGTAACCCTACTGTAGATGGTGCTAAAGTTACTTGTACAGTTGAAAAACAAGGTAAACAAAAGAAGATTAGAATTTTTACTTATAAAAATAAAACTAAATCTTCAAGAAATACTAAAGGACATAGACAACCATATACTAAATTAACTGTTAAGAAGATTAGTAAATAATTATGGTTAAAGTTACTATAAATAAAACTGAAGGCATAATTGAAGAAATCACTATTGCTGGCCATGCAGGATATGCTGCTAAAGGTGAAGATATTGTATGTGCTGCTGTTTCTAGCATTGCTATTACATCAGTTAATGATATTAATGCTTTAGATGATAGTGTTAATTATGTTGAAAACGATGGTTATCTTAAGATAACTGTTAAGAAAGATACTGAAATAAACCAAAAGATATTAAATAATATGGTTGTTACGTTACAAGAGTTAGAGAGTCAGTATCCTAAGAATATACTAGTTAGAAATGAGGAATAATAAGTTATGAATAGATTAAGTTTAAATATCCAATTATTTGCTCACGTTAAGGCTCAAGGTTCTACTCAAAACGGTCGTGATTCAGCTGGTCGTAGATTAGGAGCTAAAGCTGCAGACGGTGAACGTGTAAATGCAGGAAGTATTCTATATCGTCAAAGAGGAACTAAAATTTATCCAGGAACTAATGTAGGTATGGGTAAAGATCATACATTATTTGCTAAAGTTACAGGCGTTGTTAAATTTGAACGTCTTGGCAGAGATAAGAAGAAAGTTTCTGTTTACGAAGTTATGTAATATGAGAAGACCTGTTGGTCTTCTTTTTAGTTTTTTATGATAGAATAAAGGTAGGTGAAGAAATATGTTCGTAGATGAAGTTATAATGGAGCTTATTGCAGGTAAAGGTGGAGATGGTTGTACATCTTTTAGAAGAGAAAAATACGTTGCAATGGGGGGACCTAATGGAGGTAATGGTGGCCGTGGTGCTGATATTATCTTTAAAGTTGATAAAGGTTTAAAAACATTAATTGATTTAAGATACAAGAAGATTGTTAAGGGTGACAAAGGTGTTAATGGTAAAGGATCAGATAGACATGGTGCTAATGCTGAACCAGTTGTTATTAAAGTACCAGAAGGAACTGTTGTTACTGATTTAAGCAATAACGAACTTATTTGTGATTTAACAAGAGATGGTGAAGAATGTATTATTTCACATGGTGGAAAAGGTGGAAGAGGTAATGCTTCTTTTGCTACACATGATAACCCAGCTCCAAAATTTAGTGAATATGGTCGTGAAGGAGAAGATAAGAGAGTTAAAGTTGAACTTAAAGTTTTAGCTGATATTGGTTTAGTAGGTTTACCATCAGTTGGTAAGAGTACTATTCTTTCACTTATTAGTTCAGCTAATCCTAAGATTGCTGCTTATCACTTTACAACTTTATCTCCTAATTTAGGTGTTGTTAAATTAAAAGATCAAAGAACATTTGTAATGGCTGACCTACCAGGTTTAATTGAAGGTGCTTCTGAAGGTGCTGGTTTAGGTGATAAGTTCTTAAAACATGCTGAAAGAACAAAAATAATAGCTCATGTTATTGATATGGGTGCTGAAGAAGGAAGAAATCCGATTGAAGATTATAAGTTAATAAGAAAAGAACTAGAATCTTATAATGATCTTGTTAAGAATAAAAAGGAAGTTATTATCGCTAATAAGATGGATTTACCTAATGCTAAAGAAAATTTAGAATTATTTAAGAAAGAATTTAAAGATAAAGAAATTATTGAAATCAGCTGTATGGAACAAAGTGGTCTAGATAATATGATTACAGTATTAGCTGATGCTTTAGATGTTGAAAACGAAAAAGAAGATGAAATAATTAAACCAGTAGCTGATAAAGTTGTTTATACATATGTAGAGAATAAACCTTTTGAAATACATCGTGACCCAGATGGTGTTTGGGTAGTTAGTGGTAAACAAGTTGAAGACTTATTTAAAATTACTAAATTCACTGAAGATGAAGGTGTAAGAAGATTTGCTGCTAAGTTAAAGAAGATGGGCGTAGATGAAGAACTTGAAAGACAAGGAGCTATGCCTGGTGACGATGTTGCTATCATGAACTATATGTTTACTTTTAAAGAATAAGAATTAATTATTTAAATTAATTCTTTTTTTAGTTATAATAAATTTGGGTGGTTATATGAAATATGATGTTGTTATTGTAGGAGCTGGTCCTGCCGGATTATTTGCAGCTTATGAATTAGCTGAAAGTAATCAAAAGCTAAAAATATGTTTAATTGATAAAGGATTTGACGTTCCAAGAAGATTTTGCCCAATGAACAAGAATGGTGTTCCTTGTCAAAACTGTAATCCATGTGCAATTATGTCAGGTTATGGTGGAGCAGGTACATTCTCTGATGGTAAGTTAAATTATATTCCTAAATTAGGTAAGAGTGATTTAACTAAGTATATGAGTGAATCAGAAGCTTATAAATTGATTGATGATACTGAAGAAATCTTTGATAAATTTAAGATGACAGCAGAAACATATCCATCTAACATTGATGAAGCAAACGAAATTAAAAAGAAAGTCGCTATTGCTGGCTCAAAGTTATTAATTATTAAACAAAAACATTTAGGTAGTGATAAATTACCTGGTTATATTCAAGGTATTTGTGATTACTTAGAAGATAAAGGTGTAACTTTAATTAGTCATGCCGATGTTACTGATATTAAAACAATAGATGAAAATAATCATGATATTACATATGTAGAAGGTAAAAAGG
>CADBLZ010000075.1 GCA_902795675.1 uncultured Erysipelotrichaceae bacterium | reverse complement strand
TGATTCTTAGCTTGTTGTTGATATGCAGCAATTTGATTTTGAATATAAGCAGCATATTTAGTCTTTAAATCAGAATCTACAAAATCAACATCATAATCTTTTCTTAACTCTTGTAAAGCAGTTACGTTACATACAGGATTTTCTGAAATATAAGTTTCAGCTAAAGCATCTAGAATAGTATCTTTAACATCTTCTAATTTAGCTTTTTCTTTAGTGTCAGTTCTTAAAATAACATGGTAACCAAGTTCAGTAGTAATAACAGTAGTACTGTATTCACCATCTTTTAACTTATAAGCAGCTTTAACAAGTTCATCATATTGAGAACTTAATGTACCAGTATTGATATAACCTAAAGAACCACCATTATTCTTAGTAGAATCATCTTTAGATTGAGCAGCAGCTAATTCACTGAATTTAGCTTCAACTTCATCTTTACTAGTACTTTTTAATTCTTTAATGATTGCTTCAACTTTTGATTTAGCTTCATTTTCTTTAGCAGTTTTTTCTTCTTCTGACATACCATCTTTAACGTCAGCAGTAATTAAAATATGACTAACCTTAATATCAGGTTTAATCTTTTCATCATAATATTTTTTGATTTCTTTATCTTTAATTTGATCTTTAGCATAATCAGTAATTGCTAAATTTCTCATATAATTTAAATAATAAGATTCTTTATAAGCTTCAACACTACCATAATATTGATTAATTAAATCTTCTGTTTGATCTCCATATGTAGCTTGTAATTGTTGATACATATTTTCAGTAGCATTCTTACCGTCTTCAACCTTATCTTCATATTTATCTTCTAGTATTTGTCTATCGATCATATTTACTAGAGCAGTAAGTGCATAATCTTCTTTCATTTCATTATATAGTGCATCTACACTAATATCGTTATTCTTCATAGTGACAACTGCTTCTTCACCATTAGATAGCTTTGGTATTTTACTTCCACACCCTGACAATAAAACGCAAAGAGCTATTAACATTATAATTTTCTTTTTCATGTTTTCCTCCTCAACATACATATTATTATAAAACAGAACCCTTACAAAATACAAGCAATATGAGTAAACTACGTGTCTTTTTTTTGCTTTTTATAGTATAATTAAGATATAATTAAAGTGGTGAATATAATATGGCAAAAAGAAAATCTACAATCAGAAAAGAACGTAAAGAACTTAACCATCGTTTAGCTTTAATCGCCCTAGGATTAATCTTAGTATTCATTTCTATCTTAGGTATAGGTTTTGGTATGGTAGGTTTAGAAGTTAAGAAAGCTGCAATGTATATCTTCGGTGAATTATGGTTCCTAATGTCTTTCTTACTTTTATATGCTGGTTTAAGTTTAATTATAAAAGGTAAAGTAACTGTTGATATGAGTGAAAGATTCTTTGGTATATTACTTGTAGTATTAGTATTACTTACTATTATGCATTATAAATTCATAATGAATACTGATCCTGGTCAAATAGTTAATGAAACATTAGCTGGTTTAAAAGCTCGTACAGGTAGTATGACTATTAATTCAACAATCCTTAGTACTGGTGATACATCATTCTCTATAGGTGGTGGTTTAATCGGTGCCTTTATATCATTCATCTTTACAAAACTATTTGGTAAAGTAGGTATTATTATATCTAGTATCTTCTTCTTAATATTTGCTGCCATCTTATTATTCGATATAGATTTAGGTGAAATGCTAGTTAGCCTAAAAGAAAAAGTATTTACTAAAAAAGAAAAAGATGACGATGATGATGAAGAAGGGGAAGAAGAATATAACATTCCAACTGTTTCTAATATTCCAAAGGAAATACCTCAAAGAGAAGAAACAATTGCTAGTGTAGCTGAAGAAGTAAAACAAGATCTTCCACCATATACTGGTGCTGTAAGTAGTACTTCTAGTTATCAAATGCCTGATATCAATAGAGTATTAGATGAACCTCAAGCTAAAAAACAAACTAATCAAGATTTTACTAAAAATAATCGTGTAATCTTAGAACGTGTTTTAGCTGATTTCCAAATTCAAGGTAAAGTAGTTGATATCCATGTAGGTCCTGCTGTAACTCAATATGAAGTAGCTGTACCAAATGGTACAAAACTATCTAAAATACTTTCTATTAATAAAGAAATAGCATTAGCATTAGCTTCTAAAGATGTTCGTATAGAAGCACCAATACCTGGTAAATCAACTGTTGGTATTGAACTTGCAAATCCAAATATTTCAGCTGTTAAAATAAAAGAAATCTTAGGTCATATACCTTCTGATAAGATTAAATCTAAAATCCTTGTATCATTAGGTAAAGACTTAATGGGTCGTGTTCAAGTAGCTGATATAGCTAAAATGCCACACTTACTAGTTGCTGGTTCTACTGGTTCAGGTAAATCAGTATGTATCAACTCATTTATTGCATCTATCTTATTAAGATATCGTCCAGATGAAGTCAAACTAGTACTAGTTGACCCTAAGAAAGTAGAGTTATCAAACTATAATGGTATACCACACTTATTATGGCCAGTTGTAACTGATCCAAAACAAGCTAATCTAGCTCTTAAAAAAGTAGTAGCTATGATGGAAGATAGATATGAAAAATTTAGTGAAGCTGGTGCCAAAAACATCGAATCATATAACGAAATAGCTGCTCGAAAAGGTTGGGACAAAATGTTCTACTTAGTAACTATTATTGATGAACTTGCAGACTTAATGCTAGTAGCATCAAAAGAAGTAGAAGACTCAATCATGCGTATTACACAAATGGCTCGTGCTGCTGGTATTCACTTAATCGTTGCTACTCAAAGACCATCAACAGATGTTATTACAGGTGTTGTTAAAGCTAACATTCCATCTCGTATTTCATTTGCTGTAGCAAGTCAAATTGATTCACGTACAATCTTAGATCAAGGTGGAGCAGAAAAACTTCTTGGTAAAGGTGATATGTTATATTTACCAATGGGTGAAAATAATCCAATTCGTATTCAAGGTTGCTTCATAACTGATGATGAAATAGCTCGTTTAATAGCTGCTGTTAAACCAAAAGATGGTACTAAAGTTGTTTATGATACATCTTTAGAAGAAGCTATGGCTGGTGGTTCAGATTCAGGTTCAGGTGGTGAATCTGGTGGTGATGATCCAATGTATAACGAAATTCTTGATTTTGCTGTTCAAACAGGTAAGATATCTGCATCTCTAATTCAAAGAAGATTTAGATTAGGTTATAACCGTGCAGCAAGAATTATCGATATCATGGAAGAACGTGGTGTTGTAGGTCCTCAAAATGGATCAAAACCAAGAGAAGTATTAATTAAAAAAGGTGATGAATAATCATCTTTTTTTATGATATAATAAATATATAATGGAGGGATATAAATGAACTGTCCAAATTGTAATCAAGAAGTTCAAAATGACGTATCATTTTGTCCTTTCTGTGGTAAATACTTAAAAGATCATCC
>CADBLZ010000074.1 GCA_902795675.1 uncultured Erysipelotrichaceae bacterium | reverse complement strand
GGTCTTGTAAAGATAATAATACGTGTTTTTATAATCCACAAGTTGATGTAGAAGGAGACAAGTACGTTGTTACAACATATTACAAAGTTGTAAATGGAGTAGTTACTGAGTCTTTAGGAAATTTTATATATTAGTAAAGATAGATAACAAATAAAAGTCCATATGGGACTTTTTATTTTGGTTATTAATGTAGTATAATATTAATAGTTATATAAGAAAAATGGAGAAGTAATATGAAATTAAAGATAGAGTTAGAAGAAGGTTTAGAAAAACCTCATTATGCACATGTTGGTGATGCTTGTATGGATATTAGAGCATCAAGAGATGTTATGATTCAACCATATGAAACAGTGGCTGTACCAACAGGTATGAAGGTGGATATACCTTTAGGTTATGAATTATTAATAAGACCTAGAAGTGGTGTTTCAATGAATACTTTACTTCGTATGCCAAATGGTGTAGGTGTTATTGATGCTGGTTATAGGGATGAAATTAAAGTTCTTATGTGGAATGCTTCTAGAACTAATAATGGTACTTTTGATTTAACTAGTAAGGAAAATGAAGAAGGTACTTATATTATTCATAAGGGTGATAGAATTGCTCAAATGATTCTTAAGAAAGTAGATTATGTTGAAATAGAAGTAGTTAATGAATTACCACCATTAGAAATAGACCGTGGTGGTGGATTCGGAAGTAGTGGAGTTAAATAAAAAAAACAATCTTATGATTGTTTTTTTATTTACTTGGATCAATTAAAATCTTGATAGCATCATCTGTTCCACTTGTTAATCTTTCACAAGCTTTTTGAACACCATCTAGTGGAACGATATCATCGATATACTTTAACATATCGATTTTCTTTTCAGCCATCATTTGAATTACTTGTTTAAACTCTTCGACAGTATAAGCAGCTGCACCTTTAACGTTTATTTCATGCATTGCAAGTACTATATCAGGAATTGATACAGGTTCCATTGAAATACCAACAAGAACTACTGTACCTTGAGGTTTACAAGCAACTAAAGCACTAGATAGAGTAGCTGAGTTACCACAGCAATCAATTACTTTATCGTAACCATATGGATTATTTTTATTAACGTTAACTGCCCAAGCAGGATCTAAAGCATCAAAGTATTCGTCAGCAGAACCTAATCTAACAGCTTTTTTACCACGACCAGGATTTGCTTCAGAGATAGCAACATAAGTAGCTCCAGCTTTTTTAGCAAACATACCAGCTATTTGACCAATGATACCACCACCAATAATTAAAACGTGGTCACCAATTTCAATACCAGCACGATGAACTGCTCTTAAACTAACAGCAGTTGGCTCTACTAAAGCAACTTCAGCATCAGTTAGGTTATTAGGTACTTTAATAACCATATCTGGTCTTATTGATGTTAGTTCAGCATAACCTCCTGGGGTATTTAAACTTAAACCTAAACCTAAGTCCCAAGTATGAGGACATACTTCTGGTTCATTATTCTTACATTGAGGACATTTTCCACAAGGTGATATTGGTAATGCTGTTATACGATCTCCTTTTTTTAAATCTTTACGAGAACCAGGATTGATAACAGTAGCACATATTTCATGACCCATTACTAAACCTTTAGGTTCACCACTAACGAAATAGTGAAGGTCAGAACCACATATACCTGTTTTCTTTAATTCACATATTACATAACCATCATGTTCAACTGGTGGTTTAATGTTAGTAACTTCTAGTCTTTTAGGACCAGCTATTTGAACACATTTCATATATCTAAACTCCTTTATTATTACTATTCAAAGTATATCACATTTTTACTTTATTAATTTTAATATTTTAGAAATAAGTGTATAATTAAGTTAGGCCGACTTAGCTCAGCTGGTAGAGCAACGCCCTCGTAACGCGTAGGTCAAGTGTTCGAATCACTTAGTCGGCACCATTTTGATAAAGAAATCAATCATTCTTGATTGATTTTTTAATGCTTTTATATGTGATATTTGGTATAATGAACGTATAGTATGGTGATTATTTATGGATAATACTAGAGAAATAAAAATTAGTAATGATAAAGAATTAGAAAAAAAGAAAAGTTTAGTTTTAAATACAATTAATGCACTTATTATTAAGTATGTTATAAATGGTGGACCACATGGTGGTATACATTTAGCAGGTCATGCTAATGGTACTAATATGATTAAGTACATTGATAATAAGATGAAATCTAAATTAGATGAGTATATTACATTAGATGGATATGCTTTAACACAATCAATTATTAGAGATTTAAATGCTGCAATTGAAGAAGTAATGGAAGATGAAAAGAAACCTCTTAATGAGAGAAAGGTTCCACAATCTAACTTCAATTTAGTTATGGTTAATAATGGTGAATATAGTGTTAATCTAAGTGAAGTTATGATTGGAGCTTTAGCTATTATTGGTGCTAAAGATGCTGTTGAACTTAAGAGTGTTGTTAGTAAACTAAATAATATAGGAGATTCTGAAACTTCTATTGATAATGTTATTAGTGTTAATACAACAGATTTAGATTCACCTAAAGATATTTTCTTTAAACAATATAAAGATTCTTTTGTTCCTAGTGATGTTTCTGAAATAGAAAAATTTAAGAATTTAATAGATCACTTAGATATTCCTAGTGAAGCTAAGGAAGAGTTATTAGCTATTATTGGTGAGAATATTAAGAATGGTATTTCATTATATGATATTAGAAAAGAAACAGAAGGATGCTTAAGAAAGTATCCTAGCGTTAATATGTCTGATGTTTATAATAAGATATTTAATTTTATTCCAATAGATGAAGCTAATGTTAAGAGAGCTTCTAAAGAAGATATTAAAGCTGTATATGATAATATCTTTGATGATAACGGTCCTATTAAGACTATTACAACTGATGCTGGTAATTTTGAAGCAGTTATGAGATGTGATGGTACGATTAGAAAGTTTAATGATACAAGAGTAAAAAGAGTATTAGATTTCTGTTTTAATCATAAGAAACATGTTGTTTATGGTCCGTTATTAGATAAGAAGTTAGCTACTTTAATGTTAAATAGTGGTTTAAGTAAGAATGAAATTAAAGAAAACATAGAAGAATATGTTAGAAGAACAGTTCAATTTATTAATACTTATAATAGTGAACATAAATTCCCTGATGGTACTAATGTAATTGAATCAGTAATTATTACAGAAGATATGATTATTGATAAAGGTGAAGGTCATTTTGTTAATATTTGGGAAGATTATTTCAAATTTAATGAGAGTGAAGTATTAAGTCTTATTAATCCAATTAAAGAAGGTAAGACTAGAGTAGGTAAACCTGAGGGTGTTAGTTATATTATTAGTGAATCTGGTTTAAATGATGCTAATAAGTTAGGACTAGCTAAAGAATACTTCTTAAAACTATATCGTATAGGTTTTGATTCTTTATTTGATGAATTAGGTTTAAATATTGAAATCTATAATGATAAAGATATTGATGGTTATAAGAAGAATATTGAAAGAATAGATGAATTTGTTAGAGCTTATAATGGTAAGTTAAATATTACTTCTTTATATATGAATCCAACTATTAAAGGAACAGATTTAAGTGAAGAAGAATACCGTGAAAATATGAAAGAAATTTCTGATAAGGTTTCAAATGCGTTAAGTGGAAATGGTATTAATTATAATATTGTATCTTATGCATCTATGACATCTAGTACAGATAGTTATGCTAAAGAGAATAATGGATATGGTACAGGTTTAATCAATACTAAAGTTGTAAAAGTCGGTGAAGATGAAGTAAGACTTACAGAAGAAGAAAAAGAAACTTATATTGATGAAAAAGAAGATACTATGCGTATTCAAAAGATGGCTGATAAGTTAGCGAAGAGAAAAGCTCATAAAGCAAATGGATTTACAAGTACAATCTTATTAAGTGCAATTGTCTTTGCAGTAGTATTAGTTTTAACATTTATATGCTATGTACTTATCGTTAATGGAGCTAAGTAATGAATATTGGGGATGCATTTAATAAGATAAGTGGTTTAAGTAATGAATTAAATCAATATTATAGTAAATGTAGAGAGTTAGTGGGATATACAAATGGTTCTTATAGAATACCTAAAACAATTAATCAAAATAGAATAATGGTTATAGGTTTAATTCTAGATAGTATCATTACAACAGATATGAATATCAAGAATTTTGAAAAAGATGGTTTTGATATTTATACAGATAATAAATTTACTTATAATGATATAAAATCTTATGCACAAAGTAATAAAGAAAGATATAGTGAGAGCGATATTGATATGTTAAATATATGTATTGATTTAGCTCTTAAATCAATGGAAATATTGGATGAACAAAAGAAGATTTATGAATGTATAAATTATATTTATAGTAATAGAGATATGCTAACAGAAGAACAATTTAATAGAATCCAAGATTTCTATAATAAATTCCAAGTTATTTGTCCGAATAATTAATAAAAACAATCTTATGAAAGATTGTTTTTTTATAATTAAAAATTATATCTAAAAATGCTATTAAATAGGTAATAGTATGGTACAATATTTTTAAGTTAGTGCACTGTTGGGGGATGATGGTTATGGGAAAAACATATGCTGTACTTTATAATAGAAAAAATATTACTGGAGAAATTTTTGCTTTCCAGCCAACAACGATTATAGAAGGTATCTTACAAATAGATTATTATGATAAAGATGATAATCTAATGGATGAAACAGAGATTACTGAAGAAGATAAGAAAAACGCTAATTTTGTTGAACGTTTCTTTTGCGATGGTGCACAAGATTATAGTTTAATGGATGACTTAGATCAATTAGATGATGCTTCTTTTGACCAAGTAGTTGGTGAAATTATTTCTGAAGAAGAATTATTAGAAAGATATAAAGAAGACTCTGACGATATCGATGAGATTAAAGGTATGTACTATGGTGAAATCGTCGATAAAGTATGTTTAGGTGTTATTGATGAAGAAAAGGGTATCTTACATATTGTTAAGTTAGATGCTAATGATATTAAACTTACAATGCAAGAAGATGGTGCAGATGAGCTTCAATATTGCATCGCTCCTTATACAATTGAAGGCAAAGTTGAAGCTAACAATAAACCATCTGTTAGTACTAAAGTTGATATTCCAAGTAAGTTTAAAAATAAAGGTGACTTAGTTTTTATGACAAAGGAATTCTTCCTTAGTTTATTAAGTTCAAAAACATTAAAAGAAGTAATGGATAAACTTCAAGAGATTAAAAAAGAAAATGATGCTTTTGAAGAAGAGAAGAAAGCTGCTAATGTTAATGGTGAAAGAATTAAAGAACAATTCGAAAAAACATGTAATCATGAATTAAATGAAGAAGATCCTAAGAATATTAAAGTAATATTCAAAGAACTTAGTTCTTTCTATACTAAGTTAGCTGATGGCTTTAGAGAGAAGAATAGTGATAGCTATTCAACTAGAGATGCAGAAGATAAAGCAAGATATATAGCTGAACAATGTGCTAGAATTAGTCGTGCTATTAAAATGGAAATAATTAAGAGTGCTATTACAAAGCTTTATGCTGATGAAAAAGAAAATGTAGAACTTATTGCTAAAACGTATGATGAAGTAATGAGAAGAGAAGCTGAAAAAGTTTCTAAACCTAAAGAAACAAAGAAGAAAACATATAATGAACAAGTAGATGTAAAAGCCCTTAAGACTTTTATGGATGAACGTGTTATTGGCCAAGAGGATGCTAAGAAAGATGTTATTACAGCTGTTGCTCAAAACTTTACTAGAGATGATCCAAAGAACAAGATTTCAATCATGTTAGTTGGACCTACTGGTTCAGGTAAAACATTATTAGCAACAACTTTAGGTGAATATCTAGATCGTCCAGTTGAAGTAATCGATACAACGCAATTAAGTGCTCCAGGTTATGTTGGTGCTAATATTGAAGATTTCCTTGTTGATTTATATGAAAAAGCTGGTAAGGATCTTGAAAAAGCAGAACACTCAATTGTTGTATTTGATGAAATTGATAAAAAAGGTTCTAAAGGAAATGATGATGTAAGTGGTAGAGCAGTACTTAATACTTTACTTCCATTTATTCAAGGTACCGAATATCCATTAAGTGTTGGAAGTGGTTTTAGTCAAAGAAATATTACATTTAATACTAAGAATTTAACAATCTTTGCAACTGGTGCATTTACTAATGTGTCTGAAAAGACCGGTAGTGACAAACTATATGGCGAATCACATATGGGATTTACTTCAAATTTAATAACTGATAAGAGTACTGGTGAAGATATTAAGTATCGTAAGTTCTCTAGAGAAGATATTATTAAATATGGTGATATGCCAGCAGAATTAATGGGTCGTTTTAGTACAGTTACACAATTACATGGACATACTGTTAAATCTTTAAGAAAGATTTTAAGAGATGCTAAAGGTAGTGTTTTAAAATCAAAAATAGATTTATTAAAGATGTATGGTGTAGAAGTTGTAGAAAATGATTCATTTATCGATAAAGTTGCTGAAGTTGCTTTAGGATTAAAGACTGGTGCTAGATCACTTAATACGATTGTTGAAGCAGCAATGAAAGAAGCTATTTGGGAAGTACTTTATAATCCTGGTGTTTATTCTAAACTTTACTTAACACCAGAAATGGTTACTGATCCAACTAATGTTGTTCTTGAAACGAGAACAGTAGAAAAAGATGGGGTTATTACTCCTGGTGAAATGATTAATCTTAAAACTAAATTAGCTTCATTAAAAGAAGATGAGGAACCAGAAGAAAAACCTGTTACAAGAAATTTAAGATTGGAGTAATCCTTTCTTTTTTTATGTTATAATAATAATAGGTGAAGATTATGGAATATCAAAATATAACAGTACCTTATTATAAATATAATAAACAAAAGAGAAAGTGTTTCTTCTGGTATGGTGATAAAGAGTATGATGATCTATATAAATTATTTAAGAAATTCTTAGGAGGTTTCTTAACATATCATATTGAAGTTAATGGTGATTTAATAGAAGTACATACTTTTGAAGATGTTTTAGAAAAACTATTAAAGAATAGTAAGACTTTCTTTATACCTCGTAAGTATATTAAAGAGTATAGTCAAAATGAATATGATTACTTAATTAATCTTCAAAAAGATATTCTTAACGATAAGTTAATCTTAACACCTGATCCAACTGAAGCTAAAATCATGATTGTTCATTCAGTTGATTATAAAGTAGAAAAAAGAATTAGAGAAGAATACTGTAATACTAAAGTGCCTAAGAAAGTCTTTATTAAAGAATTTGATGATTACTTCTATTGTGTTAATGGAACTTATCATGAAGATTTAGTTAGTGCTTTAGGTGAAGTTTATAATCGTTCTTTATATTATGAGTTTGGGGGAAAGAATAGAAAGAACGCTAGTGATTATTATCATAGTCATGAATTTAAGAATCTAGTTATGACAGTCATTAGATACTTTGATAAGTTTAATATTCATAAGTTCCAAGAAGAATGCTATAGTAAACAAGAATTAGAATTCTTAGGAGCTTTATCTAATAAGTTAAGATCTATGAATTTTAAACCTATAAGACCATCTTATGATTATTTAGATATGAAAGAATATGAATATGAACTAAATAACCATCATTTCTTTAGAGCATTAATTATGGCTCATAAGTTTAAAAAGTTAGATCGTAAGTTTAAAGAAGAAGAATTAGAATGTTATAAAATCTAATTCTTTTTTTTAAAATGACTATTTTTTATTAAGATGTAGATAGTTTCAATTTTGAGCAAATTTTGACTAATTTTAACCTTCACTAGTATAATTATGGCTAGAAAAGGGGGTTATTTATGATAAATTTGAAGACTTATGAATTCTTAAATAATTTTGATTTTAATAAGTATTCAGTAGATTTATTAGGTAGTGATAAGAAAAGTATTACTAAAGTTTTTGAGTATCTTGTTAAACAAGATATGGATAAACCTTTAATAAAAGCGATCATTAATCATATTGCTACTTATAGTAGAGATAATATTAATATACCATTATTTTTATGTTTATTAAGTGTATCTCTAGGTTATATGCCTGAATATAATTTAGATCTAGTTTTAAGTACAGTTAAGAACGTTCATGATATTTATTGTAATAGTGCTCCTAAAATAGACTTTGATGAATTTGCTCATTTAAAAGAAGATGAAATGTTATGGAGAGTATTCGTTATTAATGGTAAGGTAATTCCTAGATTATTTAATGATACTGATTTTAATTATATTAATGATTTAAAATTTAGTTGTGCTGTTAACTTACAAAATAATGAGTATCAAGCATTTGTTAATAATATATATGAAAATGATAATGACCAATTAGTTATGTTTAATATTTATAAAGGTTTAAGAATGAATATTAGTAAAGTTAATAGAATATATTGGGACATTATCTTTGGTATTAACTATTTATTAACTTTAGATAAATATGATGTTGATGTTAATAAGATTTATTCTGGTACTTCTAAAGCTAGATTAGAAAATGAAAGAGACTATATCCAATTAGATATTTTTAATTATAAAGACTTTAATAAAACAGATAATAAATACAGAGTATTCCAAATATACAATTGTTATAACAATTTAGATATTCCTAAACTAGATGAAAATAAATTAATAAGTTTTTATAGAAGTTTAGTAGAAAATAAAGACTTTGTATTTTTACCTAAATATAAAGAACACGATAATTATAATTATAAAGACTAGAGATAGTCTTTTTTTATGTTATAATATAATAGAGTGATGATAAGATGGATGAAGAAATTGTTTTAAAACTTATTGATGAAGCGAAGAATATGTCTTTAAAGAATAATTGTTGTAAGCACACTAATTATTCTGTTGGTGCTTGTGTATTAACGGAAGATAATGTTGTTTATAAAGGATTTAATATTGAGAATGATGGTTTGTTATCAATATGTGCAGAAAGAGTAGCTTTTAGTAAAGCTTTAAGTGAAGGTAAAACAGAATTTAAAGCAATCTTTGTATGCGGTAAAGCAAAGAAAGATAAGATGTTTGTTAAAACATTACCTTGCGGTTATTGTAGACAATTTATGTCTGAATATGCTGGACCAGATTTACTTATTTATACTTTTGATGATAGTACTAATAAAGTATATAAATATAAATTAGAAGAACTATTACCAGAGAGTTTTAGTTATAGAGGTTAAAGAATGAAAAGTGAAGATAATAAGATGTATCATATTGGTTTAAGCAAAGAAGATATTAAAGGCGCTAAGTTTGCTATCTTACCTGGAGATCCAGGAAGAGTAGAAAAGATAGCAGAACACTTAGATGATGCTCAAAAGTTAACTGTATCTAGAGAATATACTAGTTATCTAGGTAAGATAGAAGATGAATATGTTCTAGTAATATCTACTGGTATGGGTGGACCTAGTACAGCTATATGTGTTGAAGAACTAGCTAAGATTGGTATTACTAACTTAATTAGAGTTGGTACTTGTGGTGGCATGCAACAAGATGTTAAAGCTGGTGATATAGTAGTTGCTACTGGTGCTATTAGAGCAGAAGGAACTAGTAAGGAATACTTACCAGTTGAATATCCAGCTATAGCTGATATTGATTTAGTTGATTCTTTAAGACTAGCTTGTAGTGATTTAGGCTTAAGATATCATACAGGGGTAGTTCATTGTAAGGATTCATTTTATGGTCAACATGATCCAGATAGAATGCCAGCTGGTTATGAATTAAAAGATAAATGGAAAGCATGGATTATGGGTGGGGCTTTAGCTTCTGAAATGGAAACGGCTTCACTTTATACTGTTGCTAGTACATTAAGACTAAAAGCAGCTGCTGTTCTTTTAGTAATATGGAATCAAGAAAGAAATGATAATGATTCTAACTTTGATGTAGATAGAGAAATAAAAGTTGCAATTAAAGCAATTGAGAATTTGGTAGGTAGTAATTAAAATGGATAAAGTAAATAAACATTTTAAAGAATATGGGGTTTATTATTTAGTAATTCTATTAGCTGTAATTATTGGTTTCTTTATATACTTTAATCAACATAGACCTAAAGATGAAAGAATAGTTGTTGATAGATCAATGTTTGTTAACATTGATGTTAGTAGAGTTAATGTTGGTGTAGATCAAAAAATGGACTTTATTCTATTCTTAGGTAAAGATGAATGTAAGCCAACATATGATACTGTACCTAGTGTTCAATTATCAATGTCACAATATCAATATAACGTTAACTATATTGATATTGAAGAAATTGATTATGAAAGTGAAGATTATAAAAAGTTCTTAGATAATTTAGATTATGAAGTTACAGTTGAAGGTAAGACTGGTAGATTAAGTGATTTCATGGGTGCAACACCAATGTTTATTATCTTTAAAGAAGGTAAGATAGTTTATGCTAATGTTGGCTCAATGGATAAAGAAATGGTTAATAAAGCTTATTTAGAAAGTGGTGTAGATGATGTTACACCAACTGAAGAAAATGAGAGTTAGTGGAAGAGGAATTCTCTTTATAGATGATAAGGTAGTACTTCTTTATCGTGAGCGAGTAGTTAATGGTAAGAGATTAACTTATTATGCTATTCCTGGTGGTATGTTAGAAGATAATGAAACGATTGAGGAATGTGTTAAAAGAGAGTTCAAGGAAGAGTTAAGTATTGATACAGAAATTATTAAATATTTAGGTGATATTACTGATGGAGATAATCTAAATAAGATGTTTTATTTAAATTATGTAAGTGGTAATATAGAGTTAGGTGGAGAAGAGAAAGAACATAATAATAAAGATAATTATTATGAAGTTAGACTTCTTCCAATAAGTGAGATTAATAATAGTCCTCTTATTAAAGATATTAATAAGGACTATATTAATAGATGTTATAAAGAAAGGAAATGAGTATGGATAATAATGGTATTTTAAGCAATGCTTTTAAATGGTTAGCAATTGGTTTATTAGTATGTTTTGCTACTAGTTACATTTGCTCTATGGATGAAGT
>CADBLZ010000073.1 GCA_902795675.1 uncultured Erysipelotrichaceae bacterium | reverse complement strand
CTCTATAATAATTATATCATGTAAATAGTTGATTTAGTAATCAAGTCTGTGTATTCTAATTAAAGCGAAAAAGTTTTAAACCCCTATGATTATCGTACCATTAAGAAAATTAAAACACTAACTTAATTGTTAGTGTTTTTTAATTACCATATAAATGGTATTAATTTATCTTAACTTTTTAAGATATTCTTTATGTTCATCAGATACTCTATAACTCTCGATTGCTTTTTGAATAGTCTTTTGATGTATCCATGGATCAAGACATCTATTCTCTATATATTTTATAGTTGCATCATATTGCTTTGCTAATGCTGTAGCAAAGAACCATGCAATCATCATTTTTAGGTAATAATCATTTCCTTTCTTAGATGAAACTAGTTCTAAATATTCTTCTTTGAAATCATCATTTAAGAATTCATTCATTAGCATACGAATTCCAAAACGAGCAGTATAAACATGATTAGATTTAATCCATTTTTTTATTAGTGGAAGTAGTTTATCATGATTTTTCTTAAATACTAAAGGTGAGGCTTGATCACAAACTGGCCAGCAATCAATATAGGGAAGAAACTTTTCTACTTCTTTAACACATTCATCAAAGTTTTTTATCTTTGATATTATGAAGAAATGGACAAGGTTTTCTTCGTAATATTGGTGTGGTAAAACTTGTATAAATGTATCAGCTTCTTGTGTACCAAATACTTGTTTAGCAATTTCTCTTATTTGGGGTGTTCTAACACCTATAATTGTTTCTTTATCGATGTTTGGAACAAGTTTACTTTGAAAGTCTTTATATTTTTCATCTTTATTAGATAATAATCTTTCATATATACTCATTTCTATCAACACCTCTCATATCAATTATATCATGCTGTTTAATTTCTTTGTCATGATATAATACTAATGTGAGGTGCTTATTATGGATATGTTAAATTCTATTCAAACTCCTAATGAATTATTAGAGTACATGAGTCAAAATATAATTTATGGTTTTATTGGTAAAAACGGTAAAAAGTATACTGATATGTTTTCCGAAGAGTGGAATGATTGGTATAGTGAATGTTTTGTTCAAAATGGTGAAGAAGTGTTGGAATCCAAAATAGGAACTTGTTGG
Organism: uncultured Erysipelotrichaceae bacterium; assembly: GCA_902795675.1. GTDB lineage: Bacteria > Bacillota_I > Bacilli_A > RF39 > UBA660 > Coprovivens. The sequence goes on along the minus strand of CADBLZ010000073.1, from coordinate 2,564 downwards.
GATCAAGTTGAATTCGAAAGATTATGGTTTGAGAAAAAAGGATATACTATACATACATTTTTTATGTGGTTTGAAGTAAATAAAGAAAATAATTATCCAACACATACATTTTTAATATATGAAAGTAATGATAAATACTATTGGTTTGAAAATGCTTTTGAGGCTGAAAGAGGTATTCACGAGTTTAATAGTTTGGATGAGGCTATAGAATGCGTAAAAGCAAAACAAGTAGCATATGTAAAAAATAATGTACCTAATACATCTTTAGAAGATTTAGAAAAATTGGTTGTTTATGTGTATTCTAAACCGGCATATCATTTAGGAGTTGAGGAATACTTAGAACATGTAACATCTATTAATTATGTTAATGATTAAAAATTGGTATTAAATAAAAAGAACTATTATTTTGATAGTTCTTTTCTAATTAAAACAACGTTAAGACGTTGTTTATAATCCTAATAATCTAGTAGCTACAGTAAAGTAAACTAGTAAGCTACAAGCATCAACGATAGTTGTAATGAATGGTGAAGCCATTACTGCAGGGTCGAAACCAAGTTTCTTAGCTATAATTGGTAGTAGGGTACCAATGAATTTAGCTAAGATAACAGTAATACATAATGTAATACATACTACTAAAGCTACCATAATACCAACTCTATCAATGAATAGTAGTTTAACAAAGTTACATATTGCTAGCACTATAGAACATAGTATAGCAACTCTAAACTCTTTAAATGCTACTTTAAAGATATCTTTAAATTCAATTTGATTTAATGATAAAGCACGAATGATAGATACTGATGATTGACCACCTGCATTACCACCTGTATCCATAAGCATTGGTATGAATGCTGTAAGGATAGCAAACTTAGCAAGTTTTTCTTCGAATCCAGTTATTATAGCACCAGTAAATGTTGCTGATACCATTAATAATAGTAACCAAGGAATACGTGCTTTAAATGTTTCAAAAACAGTAGTTTTATCATATGGCTTGTCAACCGGAATGATGGCAGCCATCTTTTTCATATCTTCTGTTGCTTCTTCTTCTAATACGTCGACAACGTCGTCGATAGTAATGATACCAACAAGTCTTTTTTCTGAATCAACTACAGGCATGATTGTAATATCGTATTTTTTGAATAGTGCAGCTACTTCTTCTTGGTCCATTGATGTAATAGCATATACTTCTATTTCTTCTGCTATATCTTTTAATTTTGTTTTAGGTGAAGCAAATAGAAGTTCTTTTAAGTGTACTATACCTTGAAGTTTTCTTTTATCATCAACAACGAATAAGTAGTTGATTGTTTCTAATTCATCTTCTTCTTTTTTTAAGTATTCGATTGCATCTTTAACTGTTTGTTTGCTTTTAATTTCTGCATATTCTACTGTCATTAATGAACCAGCAGAATCTTCTTTATAATTTAGAAGTTTGTTAACATCTTTTCTAGTTTCAGAATCACATTTTTTTAATAGTTTATCAACGATGTTTGCTGGCATTTCTTCTAGAACGTCCGCAGCATCATCTGTTGCCATCTCTTCAATTAAGAATACTTTTTCTTTATCAGTAAAGTAGTTGATTAATTCAGATGAGAAGTTTGGATCTAATAAAGCGAATACTTCTACTTGGTCATCTTTTTTCATTAATCTGAAAAGAGTAACTAATTCACTTGGTTCAAATTCTTCTAGAATTTCAGCAAGGTCAGAATTATTCATTTCAGATAGTTCGATTTTTAATATTTTATAATTCTTTTCTTTTAATAAAGTTCTAATTCTTTCTTCCATATAAAACCTCCAAAAATGATATTTTTATTACTGGTATAATTATCGTCGTTCGGGTGCATAAAAAATATCACTCCTTTCAGTTCTTTTTTACACGTTTAAAGTATACATTATAATAGAAAAAAATGCCAGTTTTATTGCGTTTTAAGCTTTATTTGACAAAAAATATAGCAAATTTTTACGTTTTTAGTAATGTGTGGTATATTTTATACATTGTTTGGGGGTTAATTATATGCAATATACAATGGAAGATATAGGTAAATTTTTGGCTGATTACAAGAGTGATTTAATTATAAATCCAGATACAAAACTAATAATGATTCCTTTTGTTGGCACAAGAATATTTGAACGTGCTGTTTTAGCAAGAAAGAAGAGAGATGTATTTGAAAAAGCTTATTTTAAAGCTTTATATGGTACACCTCAAGATCAAGAAGACTTTATTACTAAAGTTACTCCTGTTTTAGATGCTTATTATTCTAAAAAAGGAAAAGGATTTGGTCGTGGAAGATAGTTATCAATAGATAACTATTTTTTTGTGGATTGTAAACAAGGTTCCTTATTGTACCTTTTTTAACTCTATGTGATATACTTAAATTAGAAATTATCTAATGGTGATAAGTATGATAAAAAGAAGAGGAAAAAGAAAAAAGAGAATTAATTATATTGCTCCTGTTGTTATTATTCTTGTATTAATAGCGGCTGGTTGGGGTGTGTACTTTTACTTAGGTCGAAACAAAGTTAGTTTTAAAGAAGATGTAGTAAAAGCAAATCTTGGCGAAGAACTT
>CADBLZ010000072.1 GCA_902795675.1 uncultured Erysipelotrichaceae bacterium | reverse complement strand
TTTAAAGATCAAATTATTAAAGAAGAAGAACTTCCTATTACTATGACAAGTTATTCTCCATGCTTTAGAAAAGAAGGCGGAAGCCATGGATTAGAAGAAAGAGGTTTATACCGTGTTCATCAATTTGAAAAAGAAGAGATGATTGTTCTTTGTAAACCAGAAGAAGCAATGGATTGGTATAACAAGATGTGGAAGTATACTGTAGAAATATTTAGAAATATGGATATTCCAGTTAGACAACTAGAATGTTGTTCTGGAGATTTAGCCGATTTAAAAGTTAAATCATGTGATATTGAAGCTTGGAGTCCACGTCAACAAAAATACTTTGAAGTAGGTAGTTGTAGTACTTTAGGAGATGCTCAAGCTAGAAGATTAAGTATTAGAACAAAAGGCGCTGAAGGAACATATTATGTTAATACTTTAAATAATACAGTTCTTGCTTCACCTAGAGGTTTAATTGCTTTACTTGAAAACAATTATCAAGAAGATGGTAGTGTTTTAGTACCAAAAGTTTTACAACCATATATGGGTGGTAAGAAAGTATTAACACCAATAAAGAAGTAATCAATTACTTCTTTTTTTATTTTTCTTTTATGCTATAATTATTTTAGAAGAGAGGTATATGTTATGAAATGTCCAAAATGTGGAAATGAAAATTTAGATTCTGCAAAAACATGCATTAATTGTGGTACTAGTTTTGAGGAATCAACTAAAGAAGAAGGAGTAAAATTAGAAGCAATGCCAACTAGTAATGCTCAACCAACATTACAAGCTGTTCCTACTAAACCATCTGCTGCAGCTGCACCAGTTGCTGATATGTTTAAATTCTTAGGAAATGCTTTCATTAAACCAGTTGCATCTCTTAAAGATTGCAAATTTAATGATTTTAAAAACGTTGGTATTTTAGCTTGTATCGTTATTTTAATTGGTGCTTTAGTAGCATCATTAGTAACTGCTATTTCAATTGGATTTGATATGATCGAATTCGGTGATTTTATTAAAATGTTCTTTACTGATTTATTATTAGTAGCTGGATTCATTTTTGGTGTAAGTGGTATTTATTACTTAGTTACTATGGTATGTAAGAAACAAGCTGATTTTGTTAAATTATTAACTGTTTCTACAGTTGCATCTATGCCAGTTGTATTAGGTGCTAATATCTTAGCTCCAGCATTTGCTCAAATGAATCTTTATGTTGGTTTATTCTTAGGATTTGCTTTAATTGGATATGGTTTCGTTATTCTATATGAAGGTTTCAATCAAGCATTAAAAATCGAAGAAGATAGTAAATTTAAGATTAATGCAATTGCTATGGTAATAATCTTTGCTGTAGGTGCTTTAGTATTCTATCATTTTGTATTCCAAGCAATGTTAGGCTTAGACATTCTTGGTGAATTAAAAGATTTATTCTAATAAGTAAAAGAAAGGATAAAGGAAACTTTATTCTTTTTTTATTGCTTAAAAAATACTTTATTTAGTCAAAAGATATGATATAATTATATCAGTATGATAGGGGTATTGTATTAACGTTAGATTGGATGTGATCCCGTATGGGCCTATTTGACAAATTTTTAGCTAAAGAACCGAAGACTCCGGCTCAACAACCTGTAGAACCAGTTAATGCTACTGGTGCTACTACTGTAGGTGAAACTCCAGCTGCACCACAAGTAGCTGCAGCTCCAACTGAACCACTTCCAGCTGTTCAAGCTGTTGGTGGCGTTACAAGTGATCCAATTCCTGCAATTAATAACGTTAATGTTAATCCTAGTGATATGTTTAGTAATGGTGAAACAAAGGAAGATGCTATTACTAAGATGGTTGCAGCAGATAATGAGGCACCTGTTGTACCAACTATTACTCCTGAAGGTATGCAAAATTTATCTAACGAAATAAATGCTGAAGAAGAAGTTAATATCCCTGTTGGTCCAAGTGTAACAGCAGATGGTACTATTGTTAATAATAGTGCACCTGTTTATGATATGAGTTCTTTAAATCAAACAAATACTGTATCAATGGATGATATTCCTGCACCATCTGTAGGTAATATTATTTCTACTGATTTTACTGGATTCGATGATGATGACGATGATGATGTTATAGATTTATCTGGTGGTGTATCAGAAATTGCTTTTGGTACAGGCACAGAAGATGATAGTAATACAATTAATTTAACAACAGAAGAAGTTAAACCAGAAGTAAATACTGATGTTCCAAATGACTCGAATGCTGTTATTCAATCTGATCAACCAGTTATTGATGAAACTTTGCCGACTCCTGAAGAAGTTGCTGCAGCAACTGCTGTACAACCAGTTGAAGCTCCTACACCAGTTGTAGAAGTTACTCCAGCTCCAGTAGAAGAAGCTAAAGTTGAAATTCCACAAGTTAATATTCCAGAACCTGGAAGAAAACCAATTCAAGTTAAACCTGAGGAAAAGAAAGATGAAAAAGTTGAACTTCCTAAGGTTACAATACCTGAACCTGGTAGAAAGCCAATCCAAGTTAAACCGGAAGAGAAGAAAGAAGTTAAAGTAGAACTTCCTAAAGTTACAATTCCAGAACCTGGAAGAAAACCTATTCAAGTTAAGCCTGAAGAAAAGAAAGAAGTTAAAGTAGAGCTTCCTAAGGTTACAATTCCTGAACCAGGCAGAAAGCCAATTCAAGTTAAACCTGAAGAAAAGAAAGAAGAAAAGGTGGAAATTCCACAAGTTAATATTCCTGAAATTGGTAGAAAACCAATCCAAGTTAAACCTGAAGAAAAAGAAGAAATTAAAGTTGAAATACCTGAAGTTAGTATTCCAGAACCAGGAAGAAAACCAATTCAAGTTAAACCAACTGAAATTCAAGTTGAAGAAGCTGAAGAAGATATTCAACCAATTATTAATGAATCAGAGGATATTCCTTCAATCTTCTTAGGTGTAAATGAAAAAGAAGAACCTAAAGTTGAAGAAGTTAAAGAAGAAAAGGAAGAAGAGGTTGATGATAAACCTCGTGCAATCATTGATGAAGATGATAATGTTCCTGATATCTTTAAGAAGAGTTCTTTATTAGATAAATCTGAAGATAAACCGGTTGTTAAAGAAGTTAAACCAGTTATCAAAGTAGAAGAACCTAAGGAAGATGTTAAACCAGTATTTAATGTCTTTGATGAACCAAAAGAAGATATTAAACCTGTATTTAATGTTCCTGAAGAACCTAAAGAAGAAGAGAACGAAGATGTATCTAACGAAGTTAGAGAATCTCATAAACTATTCGATGATGAAGTTCAAGCAGCTCTTAAGAAAATGGAAGAAAGAGATTTCGAAGCATCTAACGAAGATGAAGATGATGTTTACGATAAAACAATTACTAATATCTTTGGTAATATTGAACCAGAAGAAGACGATGAAGATAAGGCACCAATTAAAGTTGATGTTGATAAAGAAGAAAAGACAACTGAAGATGATTCAATTAGAAGTATCTTAGATCGTATTAGTAAGGAAAGAGATAGAAGATTAAGAAACGAAAGTAATACTAAGAGTATTATGGACGAAGTAAATGCTAAAGCATCTGAAGAAGAAACTCCTCAAGAAAATCCATTCAGTGCTCCTGATGAAGATATTGCTATTAAAGAAGAGGAAGAAGTATCTTCAGTAAATCCATTTGATAGACATGAAGAAGAAGTTGAAGAAAAACCTAAACGTGAAAAAGCATTCAACTTTAATACAATAGTACATAAGGAAAAAGCTAATGAAGTGGTTGATGAATTTGATTCTCCTGAAGTACTAGAAATTAAGAATAAAGCTAGATTCTGTGAAAATTGTGGAACAATGATTACAGATGATATGACTATATGTCCTACATGTGGTGAACCAATAAAGTAGTATGTTAAATACTACTTTTTTTATGATATAATGTGAATGGAAGTGATACTTATGGATAATAGAAGAGATAAAGTAAATTATTATTTAGATATGGCTGAAACAGCATTAGAAAGAAGTACTTGTATTAGAAGAATGTTTGGTGCTGTTATTGTTAAGAATGATGAAATTATATCTACAGGTTTTAATGGCGCTCCTAGAGGAAGAGCTAATTGTTGTGATTTAAAATATTGTTTAAGAGAAAAACTAAATATTCCTCGTGGTGAAAGATATGAAATGTGTAGAAGTGTTCATGCTGAACAAAATGCTATTATATCTGCTTCTAGAAGAGATATGCTAGGTGCTACATTATATTTATGTGGTAAGGAATATAAAACTGGTGAATATATTGAAGGATCTAATCCATGTCAAATGTGTAAGAGAGTTATTATTAATTCTGGTATTAAAGATATTTATATAAGAGATGATAAGGATCATTATAGACATATCATGGTAGATGAATATGTTAAAAATGATGAAACTTTAGAAGGAAAAGAAGGATATTAAAAATATTCTTTTTTTATTGTTAATATTTTAATATTTGATATAATTATTTAACGGAAGTGATTATTATGAGATTACCAGATCATAAAGAAGAACGTATTAGAACAAATGAAGAAGTAGAACAAATCTACTTAGATCAAAACTATAGTAATGAAGTATATAGTGGTAAGAAGTATTTTATAAAGACTTATGGTTGCCAAATGAATGTTCATGATTCTGAAGAAATTAGTTATCGTTTAGAAACACTAGGTTTTGAAAAAGTAGAAGAATTAGAAGATGCTGATCTAGTTATCTTAAATACTTGTGCTATCAGAGAAAATGCACACGATAAGTTATATGGTTTCTTAGGAAGATGTAAGCATTTAAAAGATACTAAAAAAGATTTAATAATTTGCATTTGTGGTTGTATGGCCCAAGAAGAAAGAGTAGTTAATGAAATACTTACTAAGTATCCTTATGTTGATATTGTATTTGGTACACATAATATTCATGAATTACAAGATATGTTACTAAATAGAGTTAAAGGAACTGATATTGAAGTATATAGTTATGAAGGTAAGGTATATGAAAATATCAATTATAAAAGAGATTCTAAAGTTAAAGCATGGGTTAATATTCAATATGGATGTGATAAGTTCTGTACTTATTGCATAGTACCTTATACAAGAGGTAAACAAAGAAGTAGAAAATCTAGTGAGATACTTAAAGAAGTAGAATGTCTAAAAGAAAATGGTTATAAAGAAGTAACTTTACTTGGTCAAAATGTTAATGCTTATGGAAAAGATATTGAAGGTGAATTAAGTTTTGCTGAATTACTTGAAAGTGTAGCTAAAACAGGTATTGATAGAGTTAGATTTGTAACATCTCATCCATGGGATTTTACAAGTGAAATGGTTGATATTATTGCTAAATATGCTAATGTTATGCCTTATATTCATTTACCTCTACAAAGTGGTTCTTCTAATATATTAAAACTAATGGGACGTAAGTACACTAAAGAAGAGTACTTAAAACTATATAAAGAAATAAGAGAAAAAGTTAAAGGTTCATCTATTACAACAGATATTATTGTTGGTTTCCCAGGTGAAACAGAAGAAGATTTTAATGATACATTAGATGTTGTTAATGAATGTAAGTTTGATTCAGCATTTACATTTATCTTCTCACCAAGAGAAGGAACACCAGCTGAAAAGATGGAAGATAACGTTAGTTTAAAAGAAAAAGAAGATAGACTTCATAGATTAAATGACGTTATTAATAAGTACAGTTTAATTCACAACGAAGAATGTGTTGGTAAGACATTTAAAGTATTACTAGAAGGTGTATCTGAAAAAGACGATACTAAAGCATTTGGTTATACTGACCATATGAAACTAGTAAATGTTAAGGGTGGATTAGATTATATTGGTGAAATTGTAGATGTTACAATTACTGATGCTAAATCATTTAGTTTAGATGGTGAAATTAAAAAATAGATTGCATTCTGTAATCTATTTTTTTAATGGTATTTATGGTATAATTAATAATAGAGTTATATCTAGGTGGTGATTAAAATGTTTGACGATAAAAAGTATGAATTTATTACTGAAGAAGAACTTAAAATTCGTAAAGGTGAAGGCAAGAGTTCAGATGAAAAAGTTGAAGAAGCTTTAAATCAAACTAAATCACCAGAAGCTGAAGAATTCACTAATGAATTTACTTTAGAATCACAAGCTAAAGATAGCAGTAAAGGTTCTCAAAGTAGTACTCAAAATGAAATCCTAGATGACGCAACTTCTACTGATTTAGATAGTATGGGTGAAGAAATAGATGATATTTCTGACCAATTTGATGAAGGCGTTGAAGAATTTGATGATGAAGAAGAATTAGATCAATTATCAGACCAAGATGTTCAAAATGAACAATACGATGGTCAAGAACAAGTTGATGACCAAAGTAATAGAAGAGAACAAAGACGTCCTCAAGAACAATCTAAAGAAGAACAAGAGAAGACTAAGAAAGAACAAAAGAAACCTCGTGAAGAACAAGAAAATAGAGAAGATCACGATGGCTTAAATAAAGATCAAAGACAAAAAGGTGAACAAAATCATCAAGACCAAGGATCTCAAGGAAGAGGTCAAAATGGTCCTAAGAATGAATTAGAGAACAATCCTAATAATACATTACCTGATAAGAACCAATTAGGTGACCATGGTGAACCTAATGTTGGTGATGATCATAAAGGTGTTAAAAAGGGAGATAAAAAACCTGAACTAGAAGATAAGACTAAGGGTAACTCATCAATGGACCGTGGTCGTAAGAACATGGAACTTCGTAACAGAATGAGAAATGGTGCAGGTGAAGCAGATGCTGGTAATCCAATTAAGAATAATCCAGCAAGTGGTGCTAAGAAAAAATTATTCGGAGCATCAGGTTCACCAGTTAAGGGTGCTACTGAAACAGCTTCTAATGCTGGTAAGGCAACAGGTGCTGCAGCTAAGGGTGCCGGTAAAGCAGCTGGAACTACAGCTAAAGGTGCTGGTAAGGCTGCTGGTAGTGCTGCTAAGGGTGCTGGTAAGACAGCAGCTAAAGGAGCTAAAGCTGTAGCTCATGGTTTAGCAACAGCTGCCAAAGCTATTGCAGCTTTCATTGCGGCTCATCCATGGGTTTTAGTTATTCTTTTGGGTATTCTATTAATAATGTTAATCATCCTTGTTTTTGCAGATGAAGATTATAATAATAAATATGGTGGAGCTGGTGGAGGTTCTCCTCACTGCTCATACAACTTAAGTGGTGTAACTAGTCAAGGTACACAAGAATTTAATAATTTACAAGTTGAACTTGTTAACTGTGATGCAACAGAAGGTAATAGTACTGTTTTAGCAACAGTAGATTTTGAAAAATATGTTTTAGGTGTTGCTTTAGCTGAGGTTGGATCTGGTTCTCCAGATGAAGCTATTAAAGCTCAAATAATAGCAGTTAGAAACTTCTCATTAACAAGAAACTCAGGTATGTGTCCTGGTAATCCAGATGATTGTTTCTATGGTTATAATGCAAGCACAGGTAAGATTAGAATGCGTGCTTGTGAAGCTGATCAAGTTTATTGGGATTATAAGCAAGACATATATCGTTCTGATAGAGGAGCTATATCACTTTATTCACCTGAAGTAGATTCATCTACAGGTACTTTATGGCATGCTAGATTAACAGAAGAACAAATTAAACATGTTGAATCTTTAGCTAATGAAGTAAAAGGTAAAGTATTGCTTGATGCTAGTGGTCAAGTATTAAAAGTTAACTATAATTCTACAACAAGTAATGAATTTATTAATGGTGCTAATAGTGGTAAGAATTATGAAGAAATTCTTAATGCTGCTTATGGTACTAAAGAAATGTCTACAGCTGAATGTAATTCAACTGGTAATATTGATTATGGTGATTATGTATTAGATACATCTAATGCAACAATCTTACATGAACCATTAGATCAATTCTTAGCTAGTCATGGTACAAGCTTAGAAGCATTTAATAATAAAATTGCTAATAATGTTAATGACGCTGGTTATGGAACAAGAGCTGGTGTTGTTGTAGCAGCTGTTACACTTCTAGCTGAACTATCAAACAACTACAACGTTAAAGTTCCTTACTTCTGGGGTGGTGGACACGCAGATGGTGTTGTTATAGGTGCTTTAGGTTATTGGGGTAGTGATGAATGTCATGCTTATGCTAATAATCAAAACTATGAATACTGTGGTTTAGACTGTTCTGGTTTTGTTCCTTGGGCAATTAAGAATGGTGGTTACACTGGAATGTATCAATGGTCAGCTGGTAAGTTCTATACATTACCAGGTGCACAAAAGGTTTCTTTAAATAAGAGTGGACCAGTACTGCAACCTGGTGACTTATTAGAGAGTTCTGGTCACATTGTTCTAGTAGTAGCTATCGAAGATCATGGTTACTTATGTGCTGAAGCTTCAGGTAATTCTAAAGGTGTTCAATTTACTCATAGATCATTTGCTGATGCTGATTATTGGGGTGTTGATATGACTGGATACTACGGAGGTTAATATGAAAAAGATTAGAGTTTTTATATTAATAATGGTAATGTTTGTTATTTCAGGATGTAGTTCAGAAGTAACACTTACAATAAATGACAATATTGTAAATGAAAAAGTAGTAATAGATGTTTCTGAAGATAAGAACAAGAAAGAAATAAAACTAGCTTTTAGAAATTATATTCCAATATACAAAGATGATGTTTTATCTGATACTGAACCAGATGAACCTAAGACTGGTGTTATTTATTACAATAGAGAAGATACTGGTAATCAATTAGTTTATACTACTAATTTCCCATTAACTAAATATATTAATAGTTATGCATTAAATAGTGCTTTCTATAGTCCATATATTAAAGTTGATAGTAGTAGTGGTGAAGTAATTATTTCAACTAATAAGAATGGAATGCTAGTATTAAAAGATTATCCAAATCTTTCATCTGTTAAAGTAAATATTATTGTTCCTTATAAAGTATTAGATAATAATGCTGATAGTGTGAAAGGAAATGTTTATACATGGAATTTTACTAGAAATAGTAATAAAGCTATTTATATTAAATATAATCCTAAAGAAAATAGTGCTAATACAATACAAGGTGAAGAACAAACTGTAAATCTTAGTAAAGATAAAAAAACACCATTGCAAAAACTAGTAGAAGAGAATATAGTATTATTTGTGATTTTAGGTTTTGGAGGTTTTGCAATTATCCTCTTTGTAGTACTTAAAATTACCAAATAATAAAATAAATATAGTATAATAATTATAGATTTTGGGGTGAAAATATGAAATTGAAGATTCGTGTTTCAAAAGGTGATTTTACATTATTTGCAATCTTTTGTGCATTATTACTTTATCTATGCTCAATTGCAACATCTAATATAAATTCATTCCTTAATGAAGGTATCTTTAGAGGTTTAAATCCTATTCCTGGTTTAACAGAATTTATAGGACCTACATTACTTTTATTCTTTGGTTTTATAATAGCTATAGTAGCTACTACATCATCTTCAATCTTTGAATTTAAAAAAGGATTTGGATTTGAAATTGGTGAAAAAGAAGAAAAAGGTTATTCAAGATGGGCTAAGGCGAATGAAATTAAAGAAGATACTGATATCGTTGCTGTTGATCCAAAAGCTGAATCAACAGATGCTGCAGGTATTCCACTTGTTAATGATGGTAAAAAAGTATGGGTAGATAATGGTGAATATCATAACTTAATCATCGGTTCTACTGGTTCAGGTAAATCACAAACAGTAGTTATGCCAATGATTGAATTATTAATGAAACATGGGGAATCTATGATTATTACCGACCCTAAAGCAGAAATCTTTGAAAAGTGTTCTGGTTACATGAAGGAGAGAGGTTACAACGTAGTTGTTCTTAACTTCCGTGAACCAACACGTGGTAATGCATGGAATCCATTAACTTTACCTTATTTATATTATAAAGATGGTAATTATGATAAAGCGACTGAATTACTAGATGACGTTGCTGCTAATATTTTATCTGGTGAAGATCAAAAAGACCCATTCTGGGAGAAATCTTCTGCCGATTATTTCTCTGGTTTAGCTTTAGGTTTATTCCAAGATGCTAAAGAAGATGAAATTAACTTAAACTCAATCAACTTAATGTCTACAGTAGGTGAAGAAAAGTTTGGTGGAAATTCTACTTATATTAAAGAATACTTTAAGATGAAGGGTGAATCATCAAATGCTTATATTTTTGCTTCAAATACAATAAATGCTCCACAAGAAACTAAAGGTGGTATCTTATCAACATTTAGACAAAAGATAAGATTATTCTCTACACGTGAAAACTTATCTGAAATGTTATCTCATAGTGATTTTGATATGAGAGATATTGGTAAGAAGAAAACAGCTGTATTTATTGTTATTCATGATGAAAAGACAACTTACCATAGTTTAGCAACAATCTTTATTAAACAATGTTATGAAACATTAATTGATGTTGCACAAAAGAATGGTGGTAAATTACCATATAGAACTAACTTCATTCTTGATGAGTTTGCTAACATGCCTAAATTAAAAGATGTTACAACAATGGTTACAGCTGCTCGTTCAAGAAAGATTAGATTCACATTTATTATTCAAAACTTTGCACAATTAAAAGATGTTTATGGTGATAATGATGCTGAAACTATTAAAGGTAACTGTGGTAACATGGTTTACTTAATTAGTACAGAACTTGCTGCCTTAGAAGAAATTAGTAAGATGTGTGGTGAAGTTAAGAGTGGTGAAAAAGATAAGACTGCTAGTACACCACTTGTTACTGTTACAGACTTACAAAAAATGAAGTTGTTCGAAACTATTTTAATTAGATGGAGATTGTCTCCATTTAGAACTAAGAACAAAGCTAATTTCGAAATGGATTGGGGACATGAAAAGTTCGATGCTGAATTCCCTACAAGAGAACCAAAAGAAATTAAATACTTTGAAGTTAAAGAGTTCGTTAAAGATAAAAAACGTGATAATATGTTAAATACATTAAATGGTGAAGGTGGCGATAGTCCATCACCATTTGGTGGAATGGGTGGCGATCCATTTGGTGCAAGTCCATTCAGTGCTAATCCATTCGGTGGAATGGGAGGACTTCCACCACGTTTTGGTGGTGCTAAAGCTAGTCCATTTGGTGGACCTTCTGATGGTGGTCTAAATGATGCTGATATTGATAAGATAATGGCTGATATCGATAGACGTATAGCTGAACTAGATGCTGAAGAAGCTGCAGAAAAAGCTAAGAAGGAAGCTGAAGCAAAAGCTAAAGAAACAGTTCCTGAAGTTAAGGAAGAAAAAGAGACTGAACCTAAGGAAGAAGTTAAAGAAGAATATAGTATTCCTGAGGAACCAAAAGATGTTAAGAAGGAAGAAAAAGAAGCTAATTACTTTGACTTTAAACCAATTGAACCTGTTAATGAAAAGCCAGCTAGACAACAATTAAATATTTATGATTCATTTGATGATGATGATGTTAGAGAAGAAGATGAAATTAAAGTTGATGGTAATAAGACTAATGTAGCTGTAGCTACTAAGAGTCCAGAAGAAGATTTCAATTTCTTTAATGATAATCTACCTAAAGTAGAAAATGCTGACATTGTTCAACCAGTTAATGTTAGTAATGTTAAATTAGAAGATAATCATTACAATATCTTTGATGAGTCACATGACTTTATGAATGATGTTAAAGAAGACATTAATACAAATGAAGAAGTAAAAGAAATAAAAGAAGCAGAAGAAATAACTCAACCAGTTGAAAATGTTCAACCAGTAGAAGAAGAAACAAAAGTTAATATTGATCCTGATTCTATTAAGAATGATAGTACAGTTATTTCTGATGATGAATTCTTTGATGACTTTTTTGGAGATGAGTAATCATCTCTTTTTTTATGTAAAGGGAAAAAAGTAGTTTGTTGCTAATTGATTCTTTATAATCTATAATATATATGTGATGAAATATGGTTGAATTTTTAACAGATATGACAACTTATTTTTCTGATATACTTAATGATGCTGGAGCACTAGCACCTTTTTTAAGTACGCTTTTAATTTACTTAGAAGGTATTCTAGCGTTCTTACCATTATTTGTTTTTGTTGGTATTAATACTGTTACAATGGGACCTATTTTAGGCAACTTATTAGCTTGGGTTGCTACTGTATTAGGATGTTTTACTACCTTCTTATTAACATCAAGTATATTAAGCGATTGGGTGTATGACCATATTAAAGATAATGAAAAACTACTTCGATTTCATGATTTAGTTAAGAACTTAAAGTTTAGGCAGTTGGTACTTTTAATAGCGATACCATTTGTGCCATCCTTCTTTATGAATGTTGGTGCAGGTTTAGCTAAGATATCTAAGAAAAAGTATTTTGCAGCTTTATTATTAGGTAAAATATTTGTGGTAATATTCTTAAGTTATATATGTACTAGTTTAATTGAAAGTATTACAAATCCGATTAAATTACTAGAAGTATTAGGTTTGATTGTAGCAGCTTATTTAATAGCTAGAATAGTTAATAAAAAGTTTAATATAGATAAGGAGTTTTAGATATGATGGAATATATTATTATAGGTTTACTTGTTATAACAATTATCTTATTAATCTTAGTATTAAATAAAAAAGATGATGATAAAGATATCGTTGAAAGATTAGGTAAGTTAGAAAAAAGTGTTGCTGAAGATTTAGGCAATTTTAAATTTGATATTAATAAGTTTTTAAATGAAGACTTTAATAAAATGAATGATAATCTTGATAAAAAGATTTTCATGATGAATGAAAAAGTTAGTGAACGAATTGATCAAAACTTTGAGAAGACTAATAAGACATTTAATAATGTCTTAGAAAGATTAACAAAGATAGATGAAGCACAAAAGAAAATTGATTCATTAAGTAATGAAATCGTTGGTTTACAAAATGTATTAACTGATAAGAAAACTAGAGGTATCTTTGGTGAAGTTAATTTAAATAATATACTTCAAGCTGTCTTTGGTGATAAAAAAGGAACAATATATGACATTCAACATAAATTCTCAACAGGTGAGATTGCTGACTCTGTAATCTTTGCACCAGATCCTCTTGGAACACTAGCTATTGATAGTAAGTTCCCATTAGAAAACTATGAAAAGATGACAGATAAGAGTTTATCTACTGATGTTAGAGCTACTGCTACTAAGTTATTTAAAACAGATGTTAAGAAACATATTGATGCAATTCATGATAAATATATCATTCCTGGTGAAACAGCTAATGAAGCTATTATGTTCTTACCAGCTGAAGCAAGATTTGCAGAAATAAATGCTTATCATCCTGATTTAGTTCAATATAGTTATGAAAAGAAAGTATGGTTATGTGGACCAACTACTTTAATGAGTACTTTAACTATTATTGAAATGATTATTATGAATATGGAAAGAGATAAATACGCTAAAGTTATTCATGATGAGTTAAATAAATTAAGTAAAGAGTTTATGAATTATAAAGAGAGATGGGCTAAACTTAATAGATCTATTGATACAGTTACTAATGATATTAAGAAAATTAATATTACAACTGAGAAGATTACTAAACGTTTTGATTCTATTAATGGTGTTAATGTTAAAGAATTAACATATGATGAAGAAGAAGTAACACCAGATGACTTATTTGAAGATGAAGAGTAATGTTTTTACATTACTTTTTTATTTTGTGTTATAATTAGTTTAATAAAGATAGGAAAGAGGAATTTATATGGCAGAAGCTAAAAAGAAAACAGTTAAAAAAAGTACTCCTGCAAAAAAGACAGTTAAGAAGACTGTAACTAAAAAACCAGTAGTAAAGGAAGTTAAAGAAGTAAGTGCTAAGAATGTTAGTGTTTTACAATCTAATAACAGTGTTCCATATATTTTAGGAATCGTTGTTGTTGCATTATTAGTATTATTTGGAGCATTCTTAATAAATGAACAAAGATCTAAGAAAGATGCTAAGGTAGCAGCTGAAAAAGCAGCAGCATTTAAAGAAGATTATGAATCTTTAAACGGACAAAAGATTCAAAATAGTAATCAAGAATACAGAACTGTAAGTATTCCTGAGGATAATCCATTCTATGAAGTAAAAGATTCTGATATTGTAGATATGATTAATAAGAAGGAAACATTCTATGTATACTTTGGTGATAAGAAATGTCCTTGGTGTAGAAGTACAATTGAAAAAGCTGTAGAAGTAGCTAAGAAATATAAAGTTGATAAAATTTATTATGTAGCTATTTGGGATGATAATTATAACGAAATAGTTAGAGATAAATATAGATTAAATGGAACTAAGTTAGAAGTTGTTAATGAAGGATCTGAAGCTTATAAAGAATTATTAAAAGCATTCGATAGTAAGTTAAGTGATTATAAATTAAAAAGCGATGCTGGCGTTGAAATAGAAGTTGGAGAAAAGAGAATCTATGCTCCTAATTACTTCTATGTTAAAGATGGTAAACTAGAAAAATTCGTAGCTGGTGAATCAGAACTTCAAAAAGGAGCTTTTGATGAATTAACTGAAGAAATTCTAGCAGATGAGGAAAAACAATTTACTGAATTCTTTAAGGAATAATAAAGGACTAGTTAATACTAGTCTTTTTTTGATATAATAGGTTTGTAAGAAAGAAGGAAGAATATGTACGATGCAATAATTATTGGCAGTGGTCCTGCTGGTATTTCCTGTGCTTTATATTTAAAAAGAAGTAATTTAAATGTCCTTGTTATAGGTAATGGAAAGACTAATTTAAGCAAGGCTCATAAGATAGATAATTACTATGGCTTCCCTGGTGGTATATCTGGTGAAGATTTATATAACAATGGTATACGTCAAGCTGAAGAATTAGGTATTGAAGTTAAGAATGAAGAAGTAACTAAGATTACTTGGGATGAAACATATACTGTTGAAACTGTAGATAATAATTATACTGGTAAAGTAATGGTTTTAGCTACTGGTACAAATAAAGTTAAACCACGTATCGAAAACTTAGATGAATTTACAGGTAAAGGTGTTAGTTACTGTGCTATATGCGATGGTTTCTTCTATCGTAATAAAACAGTTACTTTAATTGGTAATAGTAATTATGTAATAAGTGAATGTAATGACTTAATTAATATTGCTAGTAAAGTAAATATTATTACAAATGGTAAAGAAGTAACTGATGTTTTAGATAAATACTTAAAAGAACATAATGACATCAGTTTATATACTGATAAAGTAGTTAAAATAGATGGTAGTAGTGCTCTAGAAAAAGTAGTTTTAGAGAGTGGTGAAGAAGTAGAAACTGATGGTTTATTCATTGCTGAAGGAAGTGCTAGTGCTACTGATATCGCTAATACTTTAGGTATTATTACTAAAGGTAACTTCATTGATGTTAATGAAAACTTTGAAACTAACTTAGAAGGCGCATATGCAATAGGTGATGCTATTGGTGGCTTATTACAAGTTAGTAAGGCAGTTGCTGATGGAGCGTTAGCTTCGCAAAATATTATTAAATACTTAAGGGAGAGTAAATAATGGAAAAGGAAGTAAATACTCATAATGAGTTAATCATCGCTGGTGTTGTAGTTCTTATTATGGTTGCTGTTATTATATTTGTAGTAGGTGTTAATAACAGTAAAAAAGATAAGAATACTAACGACCTTAAAGTTTATGTATTTAAACCAAATCCTGGTTCTAAATATGAAGGTGTTTATAATGAATGTAATCTAACTGATACAGAATATAATATTATTTATAACGCCTATATGGATGCTCGTAAATTAGATGGAGCTAGTAGACTTCCTGATCATGAATTTACAGGTAATTATAAAATAATTAATGGTGATGAATTCATAGCGTTTGATGGTGATGAAGACTATTTCTATAGTAGTAGATTAAACATTCTACTTTCATTCAAGAGTGATTTATATAAGACGGTTATAGAAGCTTGTAATGCTACATATCCTGACAATATTAAGGTAACTACAGAAGATAAAGAAACAAAATAAGTATTTAACAATACTTATTTTTTTGTTATAATGAAGAAGAATAAGAGGGATTAATATGGAAACGAAGAGAGTAACTTTACTTATAATTTCTGATGTTGTATCAATTATACTTTCTTCTATCTTCGCTTATTATCTCTTTGATTTGTTAAATAGTAGTATATCTTATTTTATACCATTTGTATTCTTAGGAATAATTACTCTTTTAATTATAATAACATTTAATTTAGTAAGTTTTTTCTTAACGTTATTCTCATTTATTTTTGGAAAAAACGATAATAATGAAGCAATTGATATGAGTATTAGATATAAGCAAAAGATGGAACAAATAATAACTTGTGCGTTAATGATTGTGTTCTCTCTATTTGTAGTTGTTACGATGTTTTTAAATCTATATGTATGTATAGTATTTAAAAAGTATTTAGTAGCACTTATATCTTTATCCTTATGGTTGTTAATTATCTTTGTTCTTATTAGATTGTTGTTAATCAGAAGGAAATGATAATTATGAAAAAGAATAAATATGTAATATTTATTTTTTTGTTTCTTATAATTTTTGTTTTTGTTTATATATCAGTATCTAATGCTAATAGAAATGAAGTAGATACATCAAAGGTATATAATGGTGAAATTAATAAAGCTAATAATAGCGCCATTTTACTTGATAGATTAAAAGGTGATAAGGTTTTACTATCACCAATAAACGTTAATAATAATTTAGCTATTCTTTATAATGGATCAGATTCTAAGACATTTGATATTTTTAGTATGTATTTTGATTCATCTATCGAAGATGTTAATAAAAACTTAAATAATATAAGTTTTGTTAGTGAAGTAGTAAAGAATGACAGTGTTAGTGAATACTACGAAGAATTAATGAAAGAACTTTTTGATAGAGGTTATGACAAGTTAGATATTACAAGAATAAATAGTTTATTAAAGGAAGATAAAGCTAAGTTATATTTATTACTTTCTAAGATAAATCTAACTTACTTAAAGCTTAATGGTGAAAGTGATTTTAAACTAAAAGATATTAAAAAATATACAATAAAAGAAAATGAATATAATAATACTATTATTAATAATTTACTTAGAATAGTATTAGATTCTTATGAAGAATATATTAATCATAATGTTATCAGTAGTAGTAACTATTTCTTTTATAATAAGAATAAAATAGGTTTTAATGAAAAGTTTTATAAAGATATTAAGTATGCAACATTTATTGAAGTTAAAACTGGTAATAAAAAAGAGGTTATAAAAGAATATACTGGCAATATAAATCTAGATGATAGTATTTATAATAGTAATTTAATTATGGTTAATAGTTTTGATTTCTATTATAAGTGGGAACAAGAGTTTAGTAGTACTTATAATGAAGACAGAGAATTTAAAAATGAAGATGGTAGTTTTACTGTTGTTGAAATGATGAAAGGTATTACAGACACTTATATAAGTAACGATAAAGCTTATGGATTTATTAAGTCATTTGATAATAATAGATATAGTTTTATAGGTGTTATACCTAAAGCAGGTGTTAAACCAAGTAATATAGATCTTGAAAGTTTAATTGAAGGAAAAGAAAATAGAAATGTATATATTGAAATACCTAAATTAGAAATCAATTATAGTTTTAGTATTAAAGATATAATGAAAGATAATTGTATCTATAATGATTTTGATTATAGTAAGATGGTTACAAAACTAGATAGTTATGAAGATATCTATGATTATCATTTAAAGATAAGTGAACTAGGAACATATGATGATAAATATAAGAATAATAGTATAGAGACTTTTACAATGGGTAGTGATTATCTTAATGTTTCTTTAGATAAACCGTTCATTTATTTAATTATTGATAATGAAACAAATGATGTTTTGTTAATTGGTAAAGTAGCAAATGTCTAATACTAAAATATTTAAATATATGTTATAATTTATAATAGGTGAATAAGAATGAATAAGGGTAATGTATTACTAGATAATATTTTAAAACTTAATAATTTCATTTTAATGGCAAAGTCTAGTAATGCCTTATTTCTTTATGTTGATAAAATCCTAAATGGTAAATGTTCTAAGATTAAATTTATACCAGAATATGATTATGTATCACTAGAAGTAGTTCTTAATGCTTTAATGTTACCAGTTGAAGTTATTGATAAAGAAACATATCAAAAACTAGATAAAAAAGAACTTAATTATTATTTAAATAAAATACTTAAAATAAATAATATTAGAAACAATAAGAAGTTAAACGATAAAGAAAAGTTATTAGATTTTATTGTTAATGGTATTAAAAAGGGTGAATTTACTTGTAATAATAATAGTACTATTACAATTAGTACTTTATTAACTTTAGATAGTTCTTGGGTATTAGAGTTATTATCTTTCTTAAATGATAATATTTATTATAATTTAAATCTAAGTAAGGATAAGAAGAGTTATCAATTTAATTTATTAAACTATAGTAATACTAAGAAGTTAGTTTATAATGATTTCTTAAATGATTTAATGCTATATAAATGTAAGATATCTAAGAAGAATAATTCTGTATTAGGTTTTAAAGACTTAATTAAAATAGATGATATTATTAGAAATATTTATAAATATGACTTTAAGAAGTTAGAAGATATTAATAGTGAACTTAATAAAGAAGGTTTAAAACTAAGTATTAATAAAGAAAAAGTTAAAGGAACAAAAGATATTGAAAATATCTTTAATGAATGTGATACAGAATCTAAGTTTAAAGATTTAATTAATTTTATTAAAGATTATTATGATGTAATTGATTCTGTTAATAATGTTAATATTAAGAATAACAAAACAGTATATGGTTATTTAAAGAAACTTAATTATGCATACTTTAGTAATTATTCTTTAAATGAAGCTCGTAAGTTATATAAGATTGATAATAGTATAAAGAAATATCAAACATTTATTAATTTCTTTGTCTTCTATATATATGATTATGATAATATTGAAGATCATTTTAATTATGAGTTATTAAAACTAGAAGACTTAAGACCAAAGATTGTTGATTATGAAACAGAAGAATATAAGAATATAATTGATAAATTAAGTAACTTATCTAAGAGACAAGTTAGTTTAAATAAAAAAGTTAATAAGTATATGACTAGTGATATAAGAGATTATAAAGTAATTAATTATTATGGTGAATTATTAAGTCAAGTAAATGATGAGATAGTAAATCTTAAGAGTGAGTTTGCTGCTCGTAAAGAGAATAATAATTCTTTATATAATATTAATAAGATTAAGATTAATTATATTATTGATAGTATTCTAAATAACAATTATGTTTTATTTGAAGATAAGATTATATTTAGAGAATATGATAAAAAAGATAATCATGTCACTTTCTACTTAGTAATTAAGTTAGAAGACTTTAATGATGAAGTATTATCTTTATATAATCAAAATGAAAGAATTAATTATTACCAAGTTTAGAGGTGAATAAAATGGAGTATAAAGATGCTAATGTAATGGCTGTAAAAGCAAAGAAGAAAAGTAAAGCAGGTCTTATTGTTACATTAATTATTATTGGATTAGTTATTATATCTGGCGTCCTTATCTTCGTCTTTAAAAGAGAATGGATAACTAATCTATTTAAGAAGAATGGTAGTAATTCTCAAGAAGTAGTTAAAAATAGTGATGGTTCAACATATGATCCATTAAGTAAACTAACTACACCAAATTTAGTTGACGATACAATCGTTACTTCTTATGTATCACCTATTAAATTAGAAAATTTAAAAGGGGATGGAAAAGGTTATACATTTGATATAGTAATGGAGAATAAAGCTGATAGTGTATCTGTGTATGAGTGTAAAAATGTTTTAATAGATGATATTATTACTGATACTAGCTTTAAGGTAGAAGCTGCTCCTTTATCTACTAAAAGAGTAACTGTTAATATACCTAAAACAAAACTAGATACTTATGGTATTAGTAATTTTACTAAGATAACTTTTATTGGTTCAGTAGTAAATGGTGGTAGTAAGCCATCAGAAAGTATTAAATCATTATCAACTGTATCTACTGGTTCTAAATATAATGTTAAGAAGACATTATTAAAGATTGATAATATAAAAAGTGTTTCCGTTAACTATTATGAGTTGGTTGAAGATGAAGATTATACTTATTTATATTTTGATGTTTTCCATAATAATGAAAAACTAAAAACAAATATAAGAATTAAAAAACTAGCTATCAATGGTGAAATATATGATTATGATGATTTGGATGAATCATATGATGTAGTTGGTATTGGTATATTTGTAATTAAGATTCCAAAAGATGATTATAAGAAAGTTAAGAATGTTGATTTACAATTATTCTATACTTTCAAAGATGAGAAAGATAATACAATATACTATATAGGTTCAGAAACAAGTATGAACGTTGAAAAAAATAGATAACACAATTTTATTGTGTTTTTTATTTTGATACTTTATAATACTTTTTAAAGAAGTGACGATATGAAAGATAATTGGTTAGAATTATATAAAGCATGTAATAAAGAATTAGATAACAAAGATTTAACGACTTTTGTTAATGTTGGAAGTAGTGCTTGCGCTATTCTTACTGATAAAGGTAGTATCTATGTTGGCAAAGGAATTGAATCTAATTCAAAGTTAAATACATGTGCAGAAAAGTCAGCTATTATGAATATGCTTAATAAGAATGAACATGTTATTAAAAAGATGGTTATATTAAATGAATTAGAAGAGGAAATATTACCATGTAGAGATTGTTTAAACTATTTATTAGAATTTGATCAAACGGGTGATATGGATATCTTAACTAGTTATCGTAATGGGGAAGCAGTTAAGTTAAAAGACATTCTTCCAGATGATTATGGAGTAGTAAAAATAGAAGGCTAAGGCCTTCTTTTTTAATGATGTACAATTTACATATTATAGTGTAAAGGTTTACTTTAGTTTTACTTTCTTTACATTATGTATATTATAATTATATCATAGAGGAGGATTATAATGAAGATACAGAAGGAACCTATCCATATTGCAGCTAAGAGAGAAGAAATTGCTGAAGTTGTTTTACTACCTGGTGATCCGTTAAGAGCTAAATATATTGCTAAAAATTTCCTAACTAATGCAAAAGAAGTCACTAGTGTTCGTAATATGCTTGGATATACAGGAACTTATAAAGGTAAAAGAATAACAGTAATGGGTTCTGGAATGGGACTTGCATCTGTAGGTTTATATGCTTTTGAATTATTCTATTTTTATAATGTTCAAAAGATTATTAGAATTGGTACTTGCGGAGTTGAAAGTCCAGAAGTTGATATTCCAGAAATTATTCTAGCTGATAAAGTTTATTCCGAATCAAATTATGCTTATAGTTATAATTCTAGTGATACGCATATTGTGTATCCATCAATGGAATTAACTAATCGTATCTACGAAAAGGCACTTGAAAGGAAACAAAAAATACATAAAGGTACTATAATGACTACTGAAGTATTTGGTCCTTATGTTGATGATGATAGAATTCTTTCTCGAGCTCCTAAAGATTTAGATATTTTAGGAGAAGAAATGGAAGCATTTGCTTTAATACATGTTGCTAACTCATTTAATAGAGAAGCAGCAGTTATGTGTACAGCAACTGATTCTCCATTTACGGACAAGATTGTCCCTGTTAGTGATAGAGAGTCCTCACTCAACGAAATGATATCACTAGCACTAGAATCATTGATCTAACCTCTTAGGGTAAATGTGATACTGGCATCAATTGATGCCGAAATAAAAAGAACTTTTATATAAGTTCTTTTTATTTTGTGTTATGATAGATTTGAAAGAAGGTGGGTAATGTACGCAGAAGTTTTAATTGAATATAGTGCTAAAAGTGTTGACCGAACTTTTACTTATGTTATCCCATCTAAACTTAAAGAAGTTTTAGTTCCTGGAATGAAGGTTAAGGTTCCTTTTAATAATCGTCTTATTAATGGATTTGTTACGAAGATAAAAGATGATAATGAAACTAATTATGAATTAAAAGAGATTAGTGATATTATTGACGCTAATTTTAAATTAAATGAAGAATTAATGGAATTAGGGGAATACTTACAAAGTGTTACTCTATGTACGAAGATTACGGCTTATCAAACAATGCTTCCTAGTTCTTTGAAAGTAAAAGAACAAAAGGTAAAAGATTATTCTAAGTATTTATTTTATATTGAATTAGATAATGTAGATAAAGCTAAAGAATATGTTGATAAGTTCCCGAGAAGAAAGAAGAAGATTGAAGTAATTAATAGTTTATTAGAGAATAATAAAGTGTTAAAAAATCAATATGCTTCTAGTATTGTTAAAGAATTAATTGATGAAGGAATTATTAAGGTAAGTAAAGAACAAATATATCGTTTACAAACGGATAAGAAAGTAAAAGAAAATGTTATCTTATCAGAAGATCAAGTTAATGCTGTAGATAGTATAAGTTTAAATAAGTTTGATACATATTTATTACATGGAGTTACTGGTTCTGGTAAAACAGAAGTTTATATGCATTTAATTGAGAAAGTAATTGATATGGGTAAGACAGCTATTATGTTAGTTCCTGAAATATCATTAACAACACAGATAATTAATAATTTTTATAAAAGATTTGGTAATCAAGTAGCAATCTTCCATAGTAACTTATCAGAAGGTGAAAGATATGATGAATATCTTAAAATCTATCGTGGTGAAGTAAAGATTGTAGTTGGTACTAGAAGTGCTATTTTTACACCACTTAAAGATATTGGTTTAATCATTATAGATGAAGAACATTCTGATACATATAAACAAGATAGTAATCCACGTTATCATGCAATTGATATGGCGAAGTTTAGAGCAGAGTATAATAAGTGTCCTTTAATACTTGGTAGTGCAACACCAACACTTGAAACAATGGCAAGAGCTATTAAAGGTGTTTATAAATATATTAGTATGCCAAATCGTATTGGTCATGCTGTTCTACCTAAGATTACAATTGTTGATATGGCAGAAGAATTAAAACATCGTAGTATGACTTTTAGTAGAATACTTAAGAGTAAGATTCAAGATCGATTAGATAAGAATGAACAAGTAATTCTTTTACTTAATAGAAGAGGTTACTCAACGGTTATTAGTTGTAAGAATTGTGGTTATACTTTTAAATGTCCTAATTGTGATATAGCTTTAACTTATCATAAGACAAGTAATAATCTAAGATGTCATTATTGCGGTTATACAATTCTTGAACCAGAAAAATGTCCTGACTGTAATGAAGAAGCTTTAACTAGTTATGGTATGGGAACAGAGAAGTTAGAACAAGAGTTAGAAAAGTTATATCCAAACGCTAGAATTAAGAGAATGGATGCTGATACAACTAGAAATAAGGGTAGTCATGAAGATATTATTAATAAGTTTAGTAATCATGAATATGACATTCTACTTGGAACACAAATGATTAGTAAGGGATTAGATTTTCCATTAGTTACTCTAGTTGGTGTTATTAATGCTGATGCTACACTTAATATGCCTGACTTTAGAAGTGGTGAAAGAACTTACCAATTATTAAGTCAAGTATCTGGTAGAGCAGGTAGAAGTGAAATACCAGGGGAAGTTATTATTCAAACATTTAATCCTGATAATTATACTTTAAATTGTGTTAAAGATAATAATTATGAGAAGTTCTATAAGTATGAAATGACTAATAGACATAAACTTAGTTATCCGCCTTATTACTTTATTACAATTATTAAGATAGCTTCCAGTGACTATAAGGTATGCTCTACAGAAATAAATAAAGTATGCAAGTATTTAAAAGATAATATTAGTAGTTCATCTATTATACTTGGACCAACACCTGCTAATATGTTTAGAATTAATAATATTTATCGATTCCAAATAATAGTTAAATATAAAGTGGATGATAAGTTATTTGAAGCTCTTAAATACTTAGATAGTATTTATATAAATAATAATAAGTGTAATTTAGAGATAGATAATAATCCATTACAAGTTTAGTAAATAAAAAAAAGAAGATTAAATCTTCTTTTTATTTTTGATTAATTTTAACTAATTTAGCTTGGATAACTAATCTAACGCCATTATTGTTATAACATGTTGATAGAGTTAGTATTTTATCATCATTATTTATGTTAATACCAAAATCATGAATACTTCTTTTTTTCATTGTATCAATCCATCTATCAAAGTCTTTAGATGTATTAAAATCAGTAGTTATGTAATATGATTCTGATTTAACAGTATAGATACTGAATATTTGCCACATAGTATCATATTTACGTGTACTAAATTGAATGATTTGATTATCAATATTGTTATACCAATCTGGATTTAAAGCATCTACTAATGAACCGAACATAACTTTATCTTTTCTACCATGAGCATATATGATTGTGTTTTGGTTTAAATCATTAAAGTTATTTCGATAATCTGCGAATACCCATCCAGCTTGATTAGAATTCTTTTCAAAGTCATGTGTTAAGTAGAAATCATTATTTGTTGTTTGAACAACGGGATAACTTACATTAGTATTTTTAACGATTACGAAACCAACAGTATCACTATTTTCTTTTATTAGGTTATCTAAGTTAATAGATGATAGAGGAGTATTTAAGTATTTCCAATACATATAGTTTTCTTTGTTATCATCAGTCGGTTCAGTATTACTTTCTAGTATTTCATCAACGTTATATAGAGTTCCTTCTATTTCTTTAACATCTACATCTTGTTTGATAGCTTGACTTAGATTATTAATTTGATGTCCCTCAATAAACCAATTAATAAGAATTGCTCCTGTTAGGAATAGAATTAGTGTTGATAGAGTTACACTAGTTTTATATAGTTTATATTTGTTACTTTCTTTAGGAGCAAGTTTATAATATAACTTATTAATAGCAAACTTGTTTAGCTTTTCTTGATATTTACGATAACTAGTACGACTTACTTTGATGTTATCAATTTTACTTAGTTTATAAATACCAGAATATCTTCTAATACTAGGTGCTTTAATTAAAGATAAGTTATTTAAAGCTATTTTGTTTAAGTTATAAAGATTTTCACCATAAGCTAGCGAATCAACGTTAACGTTTATATGTTTCATCTTTTTAAGAAGATGTTTTTTAGTATCTAGGTTAGCATCTATTTCTCTTACAACTCTTTGTTTATTCTTTTTACGACTTAATGAACCATGATTATTTATTAAGTCATCTAGTTTAATGATGACAGTATCATATAAAGATTTCTTTTCAACTTTCTTTTCTTCAACTTGTTCTCTTAAGTCATTTATCTTAATACGAATAGTATCAGATAGAGATACTTTCTTTTTAGGTAAATCAAAATCATTAGATTTGATCTTAGGAAGGTCCATATCGTTATTACTTCTTTTAGCATTAAGAAGTTGTAATTCTTTTGTACGACTGAACTTTTCTTGTTTTTCTTCAAATTTAAATTTCATTATAGCTGTCTTTTCTAAGTTGTTTAATTCGCGTGGAGGATTAATTAAAGTTATATTAATATCTTTATCGTTTTTATCCACTTTAATCATCCTCCTTATTATTTAATTATAACATAATGGGCATATGTTGAGTAGAAAAATGAGATATTAGTTAGGACTAGTAATTTTCTAGTATTTATAGTATACTAGTTATATATAGTAGGAGGATAGATTATGAATAATTGTCCTAAATGTGGTAATCCTGTTCAACCAGGTGTTACAGCATGTCCAATTTGTGGAACATCATTAGTTCCTGCAGAACAAGCTCCAGTTGCACAACAACCAGTACAAGAAGTA
>CADBLZ010000071.1 GCA_902795675.1 uncultured Erysipelotrichaceae bacterium | reverse complement strand
TTATTTCTCCTTTGACGTTAGTATTATAGCACATTTTTGAAAAGATGATAAAGTAGAACTATTGATGTCAATAAGTTGTAAGTTATTTACACTATATAAACTTATTATATGTAAACATATACATTTTGTTTGTAAAAAGAGTGTAATTGTATTTTATAATAATGATAGAAGAATAGGTGAATTATATGAAAAAGAAAGTTATTATAGTTTTATTATTTGTGCTTAGCTTACTTTGCGTATCAGGTCACAAGAAGGGTGAAATAGTTGTTAATAATATTACAAAGTTAGATGGTAATAATACTGTTAATTTAACAATTAAGAATACACAAGATGGTAGTGAAGTTTTAACTTATGTATATCGTGTTAAGTTAAGTAACGTTATGGGAACATACTTTACTAGTGGTGACAGTATTGTTACATTTGACTCTACTGGTAGTGCTAAGATTAATCTAAATAGTAATGAATCTATAACAATCTATGATTTACCAGTTAATGAAACTTTTAGTGTTAGTCAAGAAAAGAAAGATGGTTATAGTTTAACTGTTAATAATTTAAATAATAGTTCAATTGATGGTATTTTATCTAGTAATCAAATGGTTGAATTTAAGAATAGTAATAGTAGTGTTAAGACTAATCCAAGAACGGCTGATAATATTCATATGATAGGAATAATATTTATAGGAGCAATAGCTGGATTAGCAGTACTATCTATGAGAAAAGTAAGAAGATTTGAGTAAACAAATCTTTTTGTTTGTAAATAGATTCTTAATATTATATAATTAATATAATAGAGGGATTATATATGAAAAATAGTATTAGTAAACAAATTAAAAATAATTTGTATATTATTGATATTGTATTGTTTATATATATATTAATAATGTTCTTCTTTAAAGATAGTTTGGGTAGTTTACTAAACTATATTAATGTTTCATTCTTTTTGATGATTACTTTTTTTGCTGGTTTAACACTAGGTATAAAAAAGTTTAAGAAGACAATGAAACAACAAAGAGTAAGTAATATTATTGTTATTTCTTCTATTATTTATTTAATATTTATTTATGTGTTAGGTAGTTTTATTTCAATAGCTCATATTAAAGTAAATCTTGTTAGTGCTATATCTTTAGTAGTTGTTATCTTTATTAGAGAAATACTAAGGTATTTAGTATGTATGCAAGGAGCTAAGAATAGTAATCAATTATTTATTGTTACTTTCTTATTTATCTTATTTGATACTTTAATATTAAGTGATTTTAGTTTAATAAATCCGTTAGCTATTGAGTACTTTGTACCATTTATCATTATATCTGTTATGAAGAATTCTATGCTTACTTATATTACATATAAGCATTCTATTAGATCTTCAATGATATTTGCTTTGATACTTGATGTATTACCTAATGTATTACCAATTTATCCTGCTTATTCAAGTTATATTAATCTGATTGTACAAATAGTATACACTACGATTATTTATTACTTAATTAGTAAACCATATCATAAGGATGACTTTGAAGATGCTAATAGTTATCATCAAAGCTTTGGTTTCTATTTTGAAAGAGGTTTATTGGTATTTGTATTATTTATTATTTTATTATCATCTGGTATTTTTAAATTCTATTTAGCATCTATTGGATCTAATTCAATGTATCCATCTTTACAAAGAGGAGACGCTATTTTAATTGAAAAGTTAGATGATAAACAAAAAGATAATATTAAAAAAGGTGATATTGTAGTCTTCTATGAAGACGATGAAATCATCACTCACCGTGTTATTGAAGTCGAAATACAAGACAAAAATATGTATATTATTACAAAAGGTGATAATAATGATGTAAAAGATTCCACTAAACACGAAAAAAATGATATAATAGGTATTGTAAGATTAAGAATACCGTTACTTGGTTACCCATCTGTAGAGATTTCTGATATTACAAATAAAGAATAAAAGATAAAAGGAGTTAGGAAAATATGGCAAATAATAAAAAAACAATTACTATTTTTGCGATCGTTGCTTTAATTGTTCTAGCTATTGTTATCTTAGTAACAATTGTTGCTGGTCTTACTGGCGCTAGTATTGTTCTTGTTACTTTATTTATTATTTTAACAATAAGTTTAGCTATTTATTTAAAAGATTCTCCAGATGAACTAAGTGTATTCATTAGAGAGAAGAAGAGAATTTTAAGAACTTACGATTCAGTTATTGTAGAAGTTGAAGATATTCCGAATATAGCTGGAAAGAATATTATTAAAGTTAAAACAATTGGTGATTTAGTAGATGCTCAATTAGAGCTTAGAGAACCTATTTATTATAAGAATGATAATGATTCATGTTTCTTCTTATTACTTCATTATAATGAAGCGTGTATTTATATTTTAAAACTAAATGATACAGTAATAAGTCCAACTGAACAAAGTATTAAATATATGAAACCTGATAAGAAAGAAGAAAAGAAGGAATCTAATCAAAATATCTTAGAAAATGTAGAGAATACTATCGTTTATAAGTTAGATGAAATGAGAAGTTTTAAGATATCTCCTGTTAGAAATGATCATAAGATTGAAGTAACTGATGATGAAGGATTAAAAACACAAGTATTATTTAATAAGGAAAGTGTTAATACAATTACTTCTGATAAGTTAACTGATGAAATATCTAAGACTAAATATATTGAAAACTTAAAAGAAAAAGTTGCTGCTCTTGAAAAAGAGGAAGAAGAAAAGAAAAAGAACGAAGAAGTTAATAAATCTGTAGCAAAAGAAGTTGCTGAAGTTAAAGTTAAGGTTAAGAAAGCTACACCTAAGAAGAAACCTGCTCCTAAGAAAAGAATTATACCTGACACTCATAATGCTAAAAGAGCTGCTAGTTATAAAAGTAAGAAGAAATAATAAGTTTCTTCTTTTTTTTGTGTTATAATTGTTAAAAGAAAGTGAGAAAGATATGAAAAAGAGAATATTTATTTTATTATTTAGTTTGCTATTAATTCCTTTTGTAGTAAATGCTTTAGATGAGAAACCAGTTTTAAATGATTATTTATATTTAGATAAAATTGGTGAAGGTGTAAGTGATCACAATGTATTTGTCG
This sequence comes from uncultured Erysipelotrichaceae bacterium, assembly GCA_902795675.1. Lineage (GTDB taxonomy): Bacteria > Bacillota_I > Bacilli_A > RF39 > UBA660 > Coprovivens. Next base: position 7,712 of record CADBLZ010000071.1, on the reverse strand, counting down.
GTGGTGATAATGTTGCCATAGATAAAGGTACATATGTTGATGGTATTTTATTTGGTGCTGGTAAAGATGTTACTGTTGATGGTTCATCTGACTATGTTGTTTTAGCTGGTTCATCAATTGAAATTAATAATACAATCAATAATGATGTTTTTGCTGCTGGTAGTAAGATTCGTTTAGATAAGAACATTAGTGTTGGTGGTGATTTATATTTAGCTGGTGATGATATTACTATTTCTGGTTATATTGATGGAAATGTATTCGTTGCTGCTGATACTATTAGATTTGTTAACTGTGATATTCAAGGTAAAGTAAAAACAGCTGCAGCTACTGTAAACTTTGGTAGTGAAGTTAAGATTAGAGGAAATATATCTATTTCTGATAAATCAAAAGTAAATGATATAGATGACGCTATTATTGATGGAGAAGTAATTAGATATAAGGATTATAATACTGAATTTATTGATATTAGATATAATATCTTTGCTGAAATAGTTGTAATTATTAGTTTAATTATTATAGCTGCTTTACTTGATAGATTATTCCCTAGATTTATGCTTAGAGCAGATGATAAGGAATCTATTCATACATATTTAGCTACATTTGGTTGGGGATTAGTTGGATTAATATGTCTTCCTATATTACTAGCTATATTATCACTATTACTATTCCCATTAGGTCTTGTTGGTTTTGCTTTATGGTTAATTTGTATATTTATTAGTGTTATTCCAACAGGAACAAAGGTTGCTAGTGTGTTAATTGAAAAAATCTTTAATAAGAAGATTAAGACATTTAATGCTGCTGCAATTGGTATTATATTCCTAGAATTAGTTATGTTAATACCTTATGTTGGTGTATGGGTAACATTAATTAGTATAATATATGGTAATGGATATATTTTACGTAGTCTTATTAAGAAAGGCCAAAAGAAGGATGCTTAGCATTCTTCTTTTTTTAAAAGTTGAAGATATATTAAAATTGTTATAAAATAATCGTTGTGATTATTATGGAAACAAGAAATTTTACGGAGAAAGAATTGAATGATAAAACAAGACTAAAACTTGGCCTTGGTGTGGTTCATACAGAGTCAGACCTATTTTTGTGTGGTAAAGATGTAGTTAAGTGTTTTAGATATCCATCTAAGAAGTTAATGGATCGTAAAATATATACTTTAAGATGTCTAGATGATGCTAGAGAAGAGATAGAAGAAAAAATCCCAGAACTAGTATTACCGAATGAATATGCTTCATTTAATAATGAAGTAGTTGGTTTTGTCATGGATTATATTAATGGACCAACTTTAAAAGAATTAATTGTTAATGATAATGTTTCTTTTGAAAAGAAAAGAGATGCTTTAGTTAAAGTTGGTGAATTACTAGAAAAACTTAAAGAGGTAAGAAAAAGTAGTAGTGATTTAAAAGGTTTCTATGTTAATGATTTACATGATGACAATTTAATTGTTACTAAAGATGGTAATTTAAGAGTTATAGATATAGATAGTTGTAAGATAGATGGTAATGGTAGAATGGTTTCATTTTACTTATTACAACCATATTATAGTAAGATGTATTCTTTAGATAAATATAGATCACGTCCTGGTGTTATTCTTCCAAATAGTGAAAGTGATATATATTGTTATGTTATGATGATTCTAAAATTCTTAACAGGTAAGAATTTTACTTCTGATAAAGAAGATATTTTTAACCGTTCTTTAGATAAGATGAGAAGTAATGGCCTTCCAATAGAACTATATGAAGCGTTTAGAAGAGTATATCAAGAAGAACCTAATATAAACCCTTATAAAGAACTAAAAAAAATAAATAGTAAGTTTAGTTTGAAATAATGGTATAATAAATGTAGATAGACTTTTTCTGTACTGGGGGTGACAGTATGAGTATGAGTGTAAGAAGTCCCAAGATGTATAGACTTGATATAAGAGATATTATTTTTAACTATGTTGTTTATCAAATGCGTACTAGTAACCGTAGGTGTTTTGATTTTGGTGAGTTCACTAATTTCCAATTTTTGTTATTAGTTGAAGGTAGAAAGAATAGTGTTAATATATCTTTCTCTACTAGTAAACAACAAGTATTACTATTTATAAAAGATAATAGCGATATGGTTAATTATGTTGAAAAGGATGAAAAGAGATACTTATGTTTCTTCCCTTGGATTGACGAAAAGTTAATTGAAGAGAGAATGGACGAATTATCACCAGACTTAATACCAATTGTTAGTAGTTCTTTAAAGAGAGCTACATATCCTTCAGAAGATGATATGGAAGTTATTAATAATATTGAAATACAAGAAAAGAAGAGACTAATTTTAAGTACAATTAAAAGATTAGATGCGTTAGATCAAGAACGTAATCAAACATTTAAGGTCTTATGTAATTTAATTGGTGAAGATAATGAATTCCTTGATGATGAAACTGTTATGAAAGAATACATCAAGAGTAAAAAGATAGAGGAAACAGAATAATGAGAATTTTAGTGGCAGCTGATTTACACGGCTATAAGAAATACGTTCAATTATTAGATGCTGTTATTGAGAGATTTAATCCTGATAAGATTATTCTTTTAGGAGATTTACTAAGTTATGTTACGGTAGATGAAGATGTAATTCAAATACTTAATAAGCATCAAGATAAGATAATTGCAGTTAGAGGTAATTGTGATTCAGATTTTGTGTTAAATGAGTTACAATTCGATGCGTCTAGTATCTATAAAGAAGTGGATATAGATGGTTTTAAATTTATTTTGACACATGGTCATATGATGGATTTATTAGATACTATTATTAAAGATAAATATTGTTTATGTGGACATACTCATGTCTATAATTTAGATGGTCAGTTTATTAATCCTGGTAGTGTAGGTTCTCCGAGAGTTAATCCTGAACATACTTGTTTATTATATGAAGATAAAGTGTTTAATTTATATGATTTAGATACTGATGAGGTTATTAAAAAGAGAACATTAGAGTAGGAGGTGTAATAATGAATAGTAGATATTCTGGAGCTTTAATAGGGTTTGTTTTGGGCGATATGTTTGGAACACAAGTTAAAGATCAATCTAGAAACCAATTATTCAATCGACCTGTTACGAAAATGAATGATGATGCTAAATGGAGTGAAAATACTTCTTTACTATTATTAGAAATTGATTCTATTGTTTCAAAGAATAAAATAGATTTAAATGATGTTATGTTAAAGATGAATTCTTATATTGAAAGAGGTAATTATAGTTTAGATTATCCTGATGATATTAGATCTAGTCTTCGTGTATCTATTGGTAAATATATTGAGGAAAAAGGTGATCCAACGTTATGTGGATCTGGAATGATAGATAATAATAGTTTGGTTAGAATTTTACCATTTGCTATCTACGCTCATATTAATAAGTTTAAAGATACAGATATTATTAAATTAGTTAGTGATGTTACATCAATTACTAATACTTCAGAAATAAATATTATGGGAACGTATTTTTTAACTAGATTTATTATCTTCTTACTAAATGGTAAGGATAAGTATAGTGCTTATAATATGGCTCGTTCTGTAGATTATTCAATGTTTGGTGAAAGTACTAATAATTTATATAAAGATTTATTAAATGATATTACTAAAGTTAAACTAGATGATTTAAAATCTAGTAATAATGTTATTGATACTATTAATTCGGTTATGTGGGTTGTTCTTAATAGTGATAATTATAAATCATCTGTTATTGGGGCGGTATCATTAGGAGGCGATAATAGCAGTATAGGAGCTATTACTGGCGCTTTATATGGTATTATTGCAACAGAGGATTTATTACCACGAGAATGGACTAATAAGATCCAAAAGAAGGATTATATTTTAGAGTTATTTAATGAATTATTAGAAAATAAGTAGTAATACTTATTTTTTTATTTATAGCTATATATGGTATAATAATGGTGTGAATGAAGAGGAATTTAAATGAATAAAAAAATAATTATAGCTAGTATTTTAGTATTAGCAATAGATCAATTAAGTAAACTAGTATTAAATATGGTATTTTATTTAAATAGTACTTATAAAGTTATAAGTAAGTTTTTCTATATAACTAATATCCATAATGCAGGAGCTGCATGGGGATTATTTAATAATCAAAGATGGTTATTAGTAGGAGTTAGTATTCTTTCTTTTATATTAATTATATTTATGATGAAAGAATATAAGAATAGTAAGTTAAAACTATGGGGATTTAGTTTGTTAATAGGTGGTTTATTAGGTAATCTAGTAGATCGTATTATATTTGGTTATGTAAGAGACTTTTTTGATTTTTATATATTCGGATATGATTTTCCTATATTTAATGTAGCTGATATAGGAGTAGTAGTAGGTATTTTAATACTAATAATACTAATAATAAAGGGTGACTTAGTAAATGAAGATAGAAGTAAAGGAAAATGATATTAGACTAGATAAATATGTTAGTTTAAATAGTGATTATTCTCGTAGTACAATTGAGAAGATGTTAGATGAATCTTATATCTTGGTTAATGATAAAATAGAGAAAGCTAGTTATAAGGTTAAAGAAGGGGACGTAATTACTATTAAAGATGGTTTTGTTAAAGAAACTAATGTTGTTCCGAAAGAAATGGATATCGATGTTGTCTATGAAGATGATTATTTAATGGTTATTAATAAACCTAGTGGTTTAGTTGTTCATCCAGGAGCAGGCAACTATGATAATACATTAGTTAATGGTCTTTTAAACTATACTAATCTAGCTGAAGGTGAAGATGAAACAAGACCTGGTATTGTTCATCGTATTGATAAAGATACAAGTGGTCTTTTATTAGTAGCTAAAGATGAAAAAGCAGAAGAGATACTAACTAATTATTTTAAAAATAAGGAAGTACATCGTGAGTACGTAGCTTTACTTGTAGGAGAGTTTCCTCATGATGAAGCAACAATTGATGCTCCGATAGGTAGAGATCCTAAAAATAGAAAGAGAATGTGTGTTACTGCTAATAATGGTAAGAAATCAGTTACACATTTAAAAGTATTAAAAAGATATAAAGGATATACACTTGTTAAGTGTGTATTAGAAACAGGTAGAACACATCAAATTAGAGTGCATATGGCGTATATAGGATACCCAGTATACAATGATCCAGTATATGGCCATAGTCATAGTGAATTTGGTCAATTCTTACATAGTGCAAAGATGGATTTTATTCATCCAGTAACACATAAGGAGATGCACTTTGAGTGTCCTATCCCTTCTGAATTCCAAGAATTTCTTGATACATTAGATAAATAAACGTATAATATTTAGATAAGAGGAGATAAAGATGAGTACAGTTGTAATGAGTAAAAAAGATGAACTTATTATGAAATTAGTTCACTATTTTGTAACTGAACAAAATTATAATCCAATTATTGTTAATGGTGCTAAGGATGAGATATGGTTAGAAAATATCGATGGTCCTTATAGAGTAATTAGAATTAATTCTAATAGTATTATTAATAATGAACAATTAGAATATGATGAATTAAAAATTAAGAGTATTGTTAGTCAAATAAAAAAGAAAACATTCAGTTTTCATGTTGATACTTTAAATATATTTTTAAATGTTGATGAAGATTTAAAAGTAGAATCTTTAGATAAGAATATTACATCTGCTATTATTAAGAATAATAATCCTAGTATAGAAGATGCTAATATCTTAGAAGCTTTCCCTGATATTAATGAAAAGCTATTAAATGATAAAAAAGGTGTAGATTTAATTATTAATGTTACAAATGATTTAAATCAAAAGAATGAAAAAGAAGGTAAAGTATTTGAAAAAGTATTTAGTCCTAAAAAGACATTCTTTACACCATTACTTATTTGTGTATGTATTTTAATGTATATTGTGTCTATAGTAATGGATGGTTCAATTGGTCTTGAAGGTATTTCAATTGATACATTAGTTGATTTAGGAGCTAATAATATTCAATTATTACAAGATCATGAAATATGGAGACTATGTACATATATGTTCTTACATGGATCTATATTACATTTACTATTTAATATGTATGCTTTATATATTTTAGGTACACAAGTAGAAACGTTTATTGGTAAGATTAAGTTTATCTTAATATATGCTATAAGTGGTTTAATGGGTGGCTTATTTAGTGCCGCTTTTGGACCTGCAAATGTTGTTTCTGTAGGTGCTTCTGGTGCAATCTTTGGTTTACTTGGAGCATTGTTATATTTTGGATATACATATAGATCTTATTTAGGAAATAACTTGTTAGGTCAAATAGTACCAATTATAATACTTAACTTATTCATTGGTTTCATGCCAAATTCTGGTATTGATAACTTCTGCCATATTGGTGGTATTGTTGGTGGTTTACTAACAACAATGATGTTAGGTGTAGCTGGAAGAAATAAGAAGTCAGAGAAGATTAATGCAACAATAGTTTTATTAGTCTTAATTGGATTCTTTACTTATTTTATATTTTTTAAATAATAAAAAAGTAGTATTTTAAATACTACTTTTTTTATTCTTCTTCTTTTTTAAAATTCACGATATAAACCAATTGCTTTACCGATAATAGTAATATGCTCAAATTTAAATGGTTTCATTGTATCGTTCTCAGGTTTTAATTCAATGTAACCATCTCTTTTATAGAATGTTTTTAAAGTAACATCTCCATCATCAGTTCTCGCAACAACAATATCACCATCATGAGCTGTTTCTTGTAATTGAACAACTACTATATCACCATCTAAAATACCTTTATTAATCATTGATTCACCTTCACAACGAAGAGTGATAACTGTTTTATTCTTTGGTACTAAGTTAACTGGTAATGGAAAGAAATCATCTGGATTTTCAATTGCTTCGATAGGATTTCCACAAGCTACTAAACCAAGTAGGGGAACTTCAACAACATCATCATCTTTATGAGCGTATTCGTTATCACCAACTATTTCAATAGTTCTAAACTTTGAATCAGTTTTTCTAATCCAACCATTTTCTTCTAGTTTTGTAAGATGGGTATGAACAGTAGCAGGTGAGTTCATTCCTAAAGCGTCACCTATTTCTCTTGTTGATGGTGGGAAACCATGTTCAACGATGTATTTTTTAATATATTCTAGAACATCTTTTTGTCTATTAGTTATCTTTTTTTCACCATAGTCAATCATTTGTTTTCTACCTCCATTTTCATCTTAACATAGTAAGTGTAAAATGTCAAACATATGTTTTGTTTCTATATTGACACGAACAAGTGTATGTAATACAATGAAGTTGGTAAAAGGAAAGGGGAATATGTTATGACAAAACAAAACATGGCTAATTTGGTTGGAACTATAGGTTGTCTTGCGTTTATTTTTTTCGCAATTCTTTGCTTTAACTTTAAAGTTCTTGATATGTCTAAGCAAAGTAATACTTCATATAATTATAGCCAAATCAGTAAGTAGTTTACTTACTGTTTTTTTCTTTTATTTGAAATATATTATATTTATTGTATAATTTTATTGAGAGGCAATATTTATGAAGAAACGTATTTTATTAACATATTGTATGTACGGTAACGGTCATAGAGCTGTTGCGAATTATATAGAACACTATTTTAAAAAGCAAGATCCTGAATTAGAGATTAAATCTATTGACTTGCTTGAATATGGTCGTCCATTCTTAAGTAAGTTTACACAAAAGGCAACAGACTTCTTTTTATTGAAGTT
>CADBLZ010000070.1 GCA_902795675.1 uncultured Erysipelotrichaceae bacterium | reverse complement strand
CTTTTTGGTGTAATAGTTATTTCTGTAACATTTTTTTCTTGGATTTCTTTAATTAATTCACCAGTAGTTAGTGTATTAACCTTAGAACCATTATTATTAAATGCAAATAGTGCCACAATTAATACTATTGCTAATATAATGTATGGAACCATTGCCATAAATGAACTGTTCTTTTTCTTTTTCATTGTATTCTCCTTCGCTTTTTATTTATACCATAGTATTATATCATAGTTTTCTCCATTTGCTTTAGCAAATTTGGATTTTTTAATACCAGGCAACCATAGAATATTCCCCTTGCTATCTACTAAGATAGGACGAGTATTCCTTTCTTGTAATGGTATTTTACTATCAATATAAATATCTTTCAATTTTTTGTAACCATTCATGTTTTTAATTATCATTCGATCGCCATCTTTTTTGCTTCTAATATGTAGCGGTAGTGATAATTCTTTACTATCTAATTTTATATAATAGTTAGATGTTTCTTCTGTTTCATCAAGCATTATGATTTCATGATTATTAGGCAATTTAGTTATCTTATCAGTTATTTCTAAATCATAATCAACAGATTGTATATTATTTTTAGATACTATAAGTTTATCATAGGATTTAGTAATAATTAAGTTATCTGGTAAGTTAATAGATGAGTTTGGTTTGTTACTCTTTATTAAGTTAAGAATGTTTTCAACATGAACATCACTTACTAGATATAAGTTATCTGGATATTTATCATCTAAGACAAATTCAATAACTTTAGTTTGAATCAAACTATCTAAATGATTGAAATCAGTAATATTTAAGACATCTCCATGATATCTATTAGATATTTCTTTTCTTACTTCTTTATCAACATATTCATAATATTTATTTAATTCATTATTAAATTTATAGTATTTTAAATGTACGTTACTATTTTCCTCTTTAAGGAATGGTAAGACATTTCTTCTGTATCTATTTCTAGTATAATCATCAGAATCATTAGTACGATCTCTAAAGAATGGAATTTCGTTTTTTAGATTATATTCTGTTATATCTGATTTAGTACTGAAGATTAATGGTCTTATTATTTTATATTTAACCTTTTCTGTTACTAAATCAAAACCACTATATCCTTTTAGATTAGAACCTCTAGTTATTCTCATAAGAATAGTTTCGATTAAGTCATCACCATGATGAGCTGTGAATAAGTATTTAGCATGATTCTTACGAACTACTTTTTCGAAGAATTTATATCTCATCTCTCTTAGTTCTGCTTCGTTATATTCTTCTGTTTCAGATTTCTTTTCAAATGTAGTAGTTATAAACTTTACTTTTTTTCTATTGCAATAATCTTCTAAGAAAGTTTGTTCATCCTTGCTTTCTTCGCGAATGTTATGGTTAATATGAGCACAAATTATTTTTACTTTTGTATCTAGTTTTAGCAAGACATCAAATAAACACATTGAATCTGGTCCACCAGATAAACCAATTACAACAACATCATTAGGTTTTAATAAATTGTTTAAATATTCAATTGATTCTTTCATTTTACCGCTCCTGATTTTAGTATAGATTCAATGATTTCTTCTAGATCACCATCTAGAACATCATCAACATTAACCATTTCGAAATCACTTCGATAATCTTTTACTAAGGTATATGGTGTTAAGACGTAACTACGAATTTGTGTACCAAAGTCGATTCCTGATGTAATACCTTTTAGTTTATTTAATTCTTCATCTTTTTTTTGTTTTTCTAAAGCAAATAAACGAGATTTTAATACCTTCATACATGTTTCTTTGTTTTGAATTTGTGATCTTTCATTTTGACATGTTACAACAATCTTTGATGGGAAGTGGGTAATACGTACAGCACTTGGTGTTGTATTAACGCCTTGACCACCATGACCACTAGCGCAATATGTATCGATTCTTATATCTTCTTCTTTTATTTCAATATCTATTTCTTGATTAATTTCTGGTGTTACTAAAACACTAGCAAATGAAGTGTGTCTTCTTTTATTTGAATCAAATGGAGATATTCTTACTAAACGATGTGTACCTTTTTCACATTTTAAGTAACCGTAAGCGTTTTCTCCTTCAATATGAAGTGTTACAGATTTAATACCTGCTTGATCTCCATCTTCATATTCAATAATAGTACATTTATATTTTTTCTTTTCACAATATCTTTGATACATTCTTAGAAGCATTGAAGCCCAGTCACAAGATTCTGTTCCACCTGCTCCTGGATGGATTTCTAAGTAACAGTTATTGTTATCATATTCACCATCTAACATGGTTGATAGTTCTAGTTCATCAATATCTTTTTTAGTTTTTTCTAAATCTTTAGTTATTTCATCTAACATATCTGTTTGATTATCATCTAGTAATGAAAGCATTTCTTTATCGTCATTTATACTGTTAATAAGATTGTTATATAAAGAAGTTTCTTTCTTTAATAATGTTAGTTCTTTATTAAGTTGATTAGCTTTATTAATGTCATTCCAGAAATCATCTTTAGACATTTCTATTTCAATTTCTTTTATACGATTTTGTTTGGTTGGAACGTCAAAGAGACCTCCCAATCTCAACTAATTTCTTTTCATATTCAGCGATAGTTTCTTTTAGTTCCATTTTTATTCCTCCCAAATTAGTTATGTATGTCGCTTGTATAATAACATAAAAAAAGAAATAAATAAATTATTTATTCCTTCTTTAAACCTTTTTCTTTTGGAGCTATTTTAGCTCTTTGTTCATTTACTTTAGCAAAACAATCATTCATTCTAGCAAATACAGCATCAGCAAATTCATACATTGGGCCAGCTGTTTCACTAACAGTTATATCTACCATTGTACTATCTACATTCTTACCTAATTTTACAAAGTCAGCAAATCTCTTTAATAATGATGCTTGTTCAGGTATTGGTTTATTTGTTGCTGGGTCTAAAGTATCATATGAGAACATCATTTTAGAACCTATAGAAGCACCCATATCAGTTATTCTACCATAGTTAACTGTTTCACCATCGATTGTTCTTGATTCAAAAGCAGCTTGTGGAGCACTTTTTCCGTCAAATACAATAGATTGGTTTACTTCTGCATTTCCTGTTTTTATCCAGTTAATAACTTTTGAACTCAATAAGATAACAGCAAATTCAGGACATTCTGGTTTATTACCTGTAACGCTAATATGTGTGATTTTTTCCATTTTTTTTATGTCTACTTTATATTCTGCGTCTCCAGCTTCAATTTTCATAATTGTACCTTCTGATTTTTTAGAAGGAAAAGAAAGAACGTTACTTTCTTCTATGTCATCAGAAACGATTTTAGATAAGTCTTCTGCTAAGAAATATCTAGTTTTTTTAATGCTTTCTGTTTCTTCTTCTGTAAATACTCTATTTAAAATTTTGTTTGCTAATTCAATTACTGTCATATTGCACCTCTTCAAACATGTAAGTTATATTAACACTATTATTATATATTGTAAAAAATAAATACTAGTTTTAATTATTAATTTGTCACTATTTTACACTAAAAAAAGCATTCATATGAATGCTTTTATGCTTGACGAGATCTACTCTTAACTAATACAAGGATGATAGACATTACTGTAATAGTTACAATTACTGATACCATAATGATAAATGTGTTGTCTTTTTCTTCTTTATTATGTGTTCTTTCTTCTATCTCATCTGTCTTATTTGGTTTAACAGTATTTTCTGATATATCTAGTGTATAGTTATTGCCTACTTTATTAATAGTTAATACATAATTAATAGTATCAGTTTCTTCATTTGATAAATTTACTTTATCTTTTACTAGTTCTAAACCTGTTGTGTCTTTAACTAATATGTCATGTTCTTGTTTTGGAACGTAAGCTTCAAATTTACCTTCAGCATCAGTTGTTGTAGTTACAACATCACTATGGATTTCAATAGTATAGTATGGAAGAGCATTACCATTAGAATCAACTAATGTACCCATTAGTTTAACCATCTTTGTCCATTTAGCATAGATTGTCATATCTTTATAACCAACATTACAACCTTCATCTGAAATATTTGGTACTGGACTTATTGCTTCAAGTGTTTCACCTTGAATTGGTCTTACAAAGTTTTTATCATAGTACCAACCTTCAAATACATAATTCTTTCTAGTTGGTACTGGTAATTTTTCATATGTTTCTGATGCACATCCAATACATACATCTATGTCAGCAATTTTATCATTTGAGTTTGTTTCAAAATTTAATGTGTAAGATGTATCTGGAACATCAACACATGTTGATTCTCCAGGAGTTGAAGGATTAACTGGGCCACCAGGTGTTGGAGAATTAGTTTTAGCCCATTTAGCGAATAATGTAATTGTATTATATCCTACTATACAACCGTCTTTATATATTGGACTTGGATTTATAACAGATGAACTTGTACCCATTACTCTACTTGTGTAATTTGCATCATAATACCAGCCGTCGAAACGATATCCACTTCTTGATGGTGTTGGTAATAGTGGTTGGGTATTTGGATTACAACCTACACATACACTAACACTATTAACCGCTGTTCCGCCTTTTGAATCAAAGCGAACAGTAAAGCCTCCACCTGAAAGGTTGTTACAATTAGGATTTACTTTTGTCCATTTAGCATAAACAGTTGTTGGAGCATATACTTCACAGCCATCACTATCAGTACTAGAATTAGCTCTGATATCGCTCATTAATGAACCATTTACTCTAGTTAAATAATTTGATTCGTAATACCAGCCATCAAATTTATAGCCATTTCTTGTTGGTGTTGGAATTGCTGCTGCAGCTGTAGGAGCACAACCGATACAAACTGAGCCATTTGGTATGGAATCACCACCCATTGAATTAAATATGATAACTCTACTTCCACCAGCAGGGCATATATTGATTTCATTTTTTTGCCATCTAGCATATAGTGTTACATCATTATATCCAACTATACAATCACCATCATAAATTGGTCGTGCCATTACATCTTTTGTTCTACTACCAAATACTTTATTTTGATAGTTTTTGTCATAATACCAACCTATAAACATGTAACCTTTTCTTGTTGGAGTTTTCAATGGCATGCCTTCCGGAATTGTTGTACAGGCTATACAATTTGAACTTGGTTCTAGATAATCGCCGCCCATTGTATCATATATAATAGAGTATCCGCCACCATTTAAGTTAAAAAAACAATCTGTTTCTACATAATAATCTTTTTTGGAATAACTACTTCCATTAAACATATAAACACAAGATACAAATAAAATTATTAAACTACTTAGAGTAATCAATCTCTTAAGATTTTTGTTCATAACAATTCTCCTTACTCACCTATTCTATAACTAAAGTATAATTCATTATTTATGTTTTTTCTACTCTTTTTATAAATAAAAAAAGAGTATTAAATACTCTTTTTAGAATAATGCTTTTTCATCTTTATATTGTTTACCTACTATGAATAGAACAATAACTGTTACGATAAGGGATGAACCAACAAATAATAACATATTATTTAATGATATTCCTTTTAGGAATAAATCATTTAATACTGTTCCACCATTAGCAACTGGGATGATATATAATACTTCATTACTTACATTCATTAAGTTTGCAAACATTGGAATTAATGATAAGAATGATAAGAATGATGTTTTACTTTGTGCTTCTTTAAATGTTTTAGCTCTACCTGTTAAGAATAAGCTTATTACACCAACCATTGTTGAGATTAAGATTAATGTTACAATTGCAAGTAAGATTGTTTTAACATCGATTGTTAAGTTTAAGTTGGCAAATGTTTCACTATGTTTCTTAAT
>CADBLZ010000069.1 GCA_902795675.1 uncultured Erysipelotrichaceae bacterium | reverse complement strand
AACTCAAAATGAATTTGTTAGAGCTGGATTTACTTTCCTAGGTTGGTCACTAACACCAGATGGTGGAGTTAAATATAATGATCAAGGTGAAGTAGAAAACTTAACTACTGGCACAGATGACTATAACTTATATGCTAAATGGAGTGAATAATAGAATTTAAAAAGATAACGAGAAAGTCGTTATCTTTTTTATTGTTTACGTATTCTATAAATGATATAATTATAGAGAATAGATAATTAGAAAGTAGTGATTCTAATGGGAATAAAAGAGGGTAAAAGTTTTTGTTTCTTTTCAGCTAAAGGTGGAGTTGGTAAAACAACAAACCTACTTAATTTAGCTGGTATTTTGGAACAATTAGAAAAGAAAGTTTTAGTTATTGATTTAGATCTTTATAATGGTTCTATAGCTAATGCTTTAAATTGTGATTTTGATAAATCTATTTATAATCTTGTAGAAGATTTATTTAATAATAGATTTAAGAATATATCTAATTATACTACTAAGTATGATGAATTCATTGATATTTTACCTGCTCCTAAAGACCCTAGAGTTGCTAGTCAAATAGAGAGTAAGTATTTAAATGATATTATTAATAGAGCTAAGAACTTATATGATGTTGTATTAATAGATTTAAATCATTCTTTAGATGAAAATAATTTAACTGTTTTAAGTAATGTTGATTTTATAACTTTTATGGTTACTAATGATCCATTAGATTTAAAGAATTTAAAATCTTTAATTTCTATTTTTAAGAAATTAGATATTAAGAATTTTAAAGTAATGCTTAATAATTCGAGAGATCCGTTTAAGGATTATTACTCTCCTTATGATATAAGACATATTTTGAATCATAATATTGATTATAGTTTAAGTACTGACTTATTCTTACAAGATATGGAAGTTTATAATATTAAGGGTATTATTGTTTCTTTAGATAGACAATTCTCTAGTATTATGGCTAGTGATTATCAAGCGTTTTTAACACTTGCTACAGATTTATTAGGAAGTGGTGATAAGAATGAATAAGTTACTAGATGAATTTAATATTAATAAAAGTTTAGTAAAAGATAAAGCTGATTATGATACTTTTAAAGATAAAGATTTATTGGATGATTTAAGAGTTAAGATATTAGAGAATCTTTCTGATAATGATTTAAATAATAGTTTTATTTCAAGTGATTTAATTAGTTCTTTAATAGATGAAGAAACTTATAATACTTCTTTATCTTTAGAAGAAAGAAATCATTTATTTAATTTAATTGATAATGAAGTTAATGGATATGGACCTTTAACTGAATTATTAAATGATGGTAGTATTACTGAAATAATGGTTAATGATCCGTCTTCTATCTTTGTAGAAGTTAATGGTAAGTTAAGTAAAGATGAACATGTGTCATTTATTAATGATGATCATATTGTTCGTACTATTAAGAGATTAATTGAACCGGTTGGTAAGGTAATTGATAGTAATAATCCGATTGTTGATGCTATTCTTCCAGATGGTTCTAGAATTAATGCTGTTATACCACCACTTAGCAGTCATCCAACTATAAGTATAAGAAAGTTTAATAATAATATTGAAACTTTAGATGATTTAGTAGGTAATGGTACTTTAACACCATATATGGCAAGATTCTTAAGTGCTTCTGTTAAAGCTAAGTTAAACATTTTAATTTCTGGATCTTCTGCTTCTGGTAAGACATCTTTACTTAATATTTTAAGTAATTATATTCCAGATGATGAAAGAGTAGTTACAATTGAAGATGTTAGAGAATTAAAACTTAAACAAAGTAATGTTGTATCTTTAGTCACAAGAAATCAAAGTGTAAGTGAAGAAAAAGAAATTGCAACATCTGATTTAGTTAGTAATGCACTTAGAATGAGACCAGATAGAATTATTATTGGTGAAGTAAGAGGTCGTGAGGCATTTGACTTATTACAAGCGATGAATACTGGTCATGAGGGTAGTATTAGTACAATTCATGCATCTTCACCAGAAGATACAATTACAAAATTAGAAACAATGGTTTTAATGGATAAAGTAGACATTCCATTAGAAGCATTAAGAAACTATATTAATAATGCTTTAGATTTAATTGTTCAAACTGAGATTACACCTGATGGTAAACGAAAAGTAACAAATATATCTGAAGTTGTTGATGTTAAAAAGGGTGAAATGGTTTTAAAACCTATCTTTGAATTTAAGATTTCAAAGATAGATGATGATAATAATATTTTTGGTGAATTTAAATTAAATCGATATAAGCCAAAAGTGTTAGATAAGTTTAAAAAGATGGGAATTAAAGATTGTGATGATATCTTTAAATTCAGTAAAATAAAATAGAATAAGAGGTGATACTGATGAGTGATTACAAAGTTATTATGCAAGTAGCTGTTATTATTTTAATATCTTTATTTATTGTATTATTAGGTCGATTACTTAGAAGTATCATCCGTAACAAAAGAATTGAAAAGTTTAGTATTAATTCTGATGACGATAATTTAACAGTTGAATATAATTCATTCTATATTGTTAATCGTTTTAGTGACTTTTTAAAAAGATTGGTAATCTTTAATCAAGTAGCTAAATATTATGAGAAATATGTTGATCCTAATAGTAAGAAGATTAATGATGGAATGGATATTGTTGCTTTAGAAATAATACTAGGATTTATATTTAACATATTATATGTTATAGGATTTATTCTTTATAAGAGTGAGTTTAATATTCTTATTCTACTTTGTACTTTTATTCTAGGTTTAGTAATACCAGATATCTATTTCTATTTTAGATATAAGAATAGAAGAAAAATCATTAATAATGATATATTAAAATCTATTATAGTTATTAATAATAGTTTAAAAGCTGGTTATTCTTTAGAAGAAGCTATT
The DNA here is from genome assembly GCA_902795675.1 of uncultured Erysipelotrichaceae bacterium. Taxonomy (GTDB): domain Bacteria; phylum Bacillota_I; class Bacilli_A; order RF39; family UBA660; genus Coprovivens. The sequence continues at coordinate 8,709 of CADBLZ010000069.1, read as the reverse complement.
CTAGAAACAGTTAATAATACTGACTATATTGTTGGTAATGAATTTATTAAAGTATTACATGATATTAAGATTGGTTTAAATCCTTCTGAAGCTTTTTATAGAATGTATAAAAGAAATGATTTGGAAGTAATTAGAGTTATATCAGAAAGATTGAATTTAAACAATTTATTAAATGTTTCTTTCACTGATATTTTTAGTGATTTAGAAAATGAACTAGTTGATCGAATTGAATTAAATAATAAAGTTGAGAGTCTTAAGAAGAGAAATAGATTTTATCTATATGTTATGCTGATATTACCAGTAATTATTATTTTAGGTTACTACATTAATAATGATATGACTTATGTTGATGCTATTATTTCAACGATGTTATATATTGTTTATTATTTAGTGTTACACTTTATTAAAGTAGGTGATAATAATGAATGATAATATCGGTAATAGATTCTTTATTCATAGTAAAGAATTAGATAAAAAAATCAAACTATTAGGCTTAGATTTTAATAGTGAGTTATTCTTAGGACTTAGAATAAGTACTAGTATCATTTTATTTATTCTACTTTTTGTATTTATTAAATATGGTTATATAGTTGCTCCAATTGTAACAATTATATATTATCTATTATTTGAATATTTGATATTAGATTTGAATATTAAGAGAAGAAAACGTTTATTAGAAAGTGATGCTATAGCTTACTTTAGAGTATTCTTAATAGCTAGTAAGAATAATAAAAATAATAAATTAAATATTAAACATACGAATACTTCTTTACCTAGTAATAGATTAAGCTACGAATTATCTAAGGTAGTTAGAGATACTGATTTAGGTATTGATTTTGTTAAATCAATTAATGAAGTAGAAAAGATGATTCCAAGTAATTCAATTAATAATATACTTACTATGATTGCATCAGCTAGTAAGTATGGTAATAAGTTAAGTGAAAGCATTAATAAAGAATTAGATTATTTAACAGATAAATATAATCATGAAGTAATTAATAGATATAAAAGTATTCCTTTTAAATATATTATTGCTTGTCTTTTATTTGTTATGTTATTTATAATTATGTTATTAATTATTAAGTAGGGTGGTTTTATGAAGAAGAAACATAAGAATAAGTTAATTACTATTTCAATTAGTTTATTTTTGTTCTTATTAGTTAGTTTTCTAATATATGTTATATATGTTTATGCTTATTATGATAAACATATGGAGAGTGTTTATTTAGATAATTTTAATAAGAATAAATATGATTTTGTTTATGATCATATGGCTTTTAATACTAATAGATATAGTTTTGATAAAACAGTTAATATTCTATTTGATGAAAACTTTTTAAAAGATATCTATATTAGATATTATGCTAATACTTATGATAAAGATGAATTTGTTAAGAAGTATTCATTTAGTTCAGTTAAAGTAGCAGATAAAGATATTCGCTATATTGAAAGTGGAAAAACATCTTTATTTACTCGTAAAGAGTTAAAGTATGATGAAATAACTTTAGTTAATAATGAAGAACTAGTTACGAAGTTGGGTGTTTTTAATAATATTAGATTTGTTGTATTAGATGGTAGTAAAGTTAAGATTGATGATGATTTAACTGATTGTGAGAAAGATATATGTTCTTTAGAAGCAATGTATGGTGGTATTCATTTAGTTAAGTATTATACTAAAGATAAAACTTATGCTGCTATCGTTAATATATATAGCGATGATCAAGTTATTTATCTTGATAATATAGATACATTAGTAGAAATAAGAGAATAATCATTCTCTTATTTTTTTAAAGGAAATAATTGGATTTTTTACGTATATGTTAAGTATAATTGAATAAATGTATGGTATAATGATTATAGGTGAATATTATGTACAATTATATTAAAGGTATTGTAACAGAAATTGGTAGTAATTATATTTCATTAGATAATAATGGTATAGGTTATATGATTTATGTTTCTAGTCCTTTTAGTTTTAGAGTAGAAGAAGAGTATAAAGTTTATATTTATTCTTATGTTAGAGAAGATGAATATACTCTATATGGATTTAAAACATTAGAAGAAAGAGAATTATTCTTAAAGCTTATTAATGTTAAAGGTGTTGGCCCTAAGATGGCAATTCCAATACTTACTAGTCCAGTCGATGCTATTTATGATGCTATTCAAAGAGAGAATATTATTTATTTAACTAAGTTCCCTAAAGTTGGAGATAAAGTAGCTCGTCAAATTATTCTAGACTTAAAAGGTAAAGTTGGAACACCAGATTTATTTAATGATTCATCTTTAACAGAAGTTATGGATGCTTTGACTAGTTTAGGTTATGGTAAAGCTGATATTAAGAAAGTGTTACCAAAGATTAATAGTGGTGAATCAACAGAGAATCAAATTAAGGAAGCTTTAAAGCTATTAATGAAATAATGAAGATAGGTATTGATATTGATGATACGATTACTTTAAGTAATGAGTTATTGGTTAAAGAAGCGTTAATATTTGATAAGAAGTACTTAAAAGGAAAAGGTTTTAAAGATAAGAATAAGTATTGGTTTTCTGATATGATGTATTGGGATAAAGACGATACAGAAAGATTTTTTGATTATGTTAAAGAAAATGATTTGCTATTAAAAGTTAGGTTAAGAAGAGGAGCTAGAAAATATATTAATATGTTGCATGATAATGGACATGAGATTTATTTAATTACTTCTAGACCTGAAACAAATGATATGAGAAATAAAATCATCAAATATATGAATGATAAACATGTTCATTTTGACGATGTTATTAATGATTGTAAAAATAAAGGTATAGTGGCTAATAGATTAGGGTTAGATTATTTTATTGATAATCTACCAGATCATATTCATGCTGTTAGACAATATGGTATTAAGAGTTATCTGATAGAAGATGCTTATAAGAACTATAATGACGGAATGGAAGCTATTAGTAGTTGGAAAAAGATATATGAATTGATTGAAGGTGAAACGGATGAGTAGAATTGTTGATGCTAGTATTAAAGATACTGATGATAGTATAAGACCTCAAACATTAGATGATTATGTTGGTCAATCAGAGTTAAAAGAAAACATACGTGTTTTTATTAAAGCGGCAAAGATGAGAGATGAAGTATTAGATCATACATTACTATATGGTCCTCCAGGACTTGGTAAAACAACTTTAGCTTATATTATCTCACATGAGATGGGAGCTAATATTAGAGTTGCTTCTGGACCTGCTATTGAGAAACCTGGTGACTTAGCAGCTATTCTTTCAACTTTAGAAGAGGGAGATATTCTATTTATTGATGAAATCCATCGTATACCAAGATATATTGAAGAAATACTATATCCTGCAATGGAAGACTTTACTTTAGATATAGTGATTCCTAATCAGGATGGAACATCAAGAAACTTACGAATTGATTTACCACCATTTACTTTAGTTGGTGCAACAACAAGAGTTGGTGATATATCTGCACCTTTAAGAGATCGTTTTGGTATTGTAAGTAAGTTAAATTATTATTCTGATGAAGAATTATTCCAAATTATTAAGAGAACAAGTAGAGTTTTAAATATGCCAATTAGTGATGATGCAGCAATGGAACTTGCTAGAAGATCTAGAAAGACACCAAGAATTGCTAATCGTTTATTTAAACGAGTTAGAGATTTTAGTTTGGTTAATGAAATGGATGAAATAGATAGAGATACTACAGTTCATTCACTTAATAGATTAAAGGTTGATAATAATGGCTTAGATCAAATTGATATTGAGTATTTAGAATCTTTAATCACAAAATTCAATGGTGGACCTGTTGGTGCACAAACAATTGCAACCTCTATTGGTGAAGAAGTTACAACAATTGAGGATGTTGTTGAACCATTCTTGATGCAAGAAGGTTTTGTTAAGAGAACTCCTAGAGGTCGTATTGCAACAGAGAAAGCATATAAGCATTTGAATATTGAACATGATAACTAAGATTACTTTTAAATTTGATGATTTAATGGTAAAATAATATTGTACTTGGAGAGGTGTATTATATGGAGGATAAAACCAGTATATTTGATATAAGTATTATTAAAAGAAAGCTTATTAATCAAACTATAAAAGAAGTATGTGCTTCACTTAAAGAAAGAGGATATAATCCTATAAATCAAATAGTTGGTTACTTATCAAGCGGTGATCCTGGCTATATTTCTAATTATAAGGATGCTAGACAAAAGATCCTAGAATTTGACCGTATTGAAGTAATGGCTATTATTTTAGAAGATTATTTAGATAATAATGAGTAGAAGCTTAGGCTTAGATTTAGGTACACGTACATTAGGTTTAGCTATGTCTGATAAACTTAATATGTTATCTTCACCTTATAAGGTTTTAAGATGGGATGGCGAAGATTATCAGTTACTTTTTGATGATTTAGATAATATTATTAAAGATAATGGTATTACTGATTTAGTACTTGGTTTACCTAAGAACATGAATAATACACTTGGCTTTGCAGCTGAAAGAAGTATGAAATTTAAAACGGCTTTAGAAGAAAGATACCAATTACCAGTAACGTTAATTGATGAAAGACTTTCGACTGTTGAAGCAGAGAGTTATTTATTAGATGCAGATATGAGAAGAGAGAATAGAAAGAAAGTAATCGATTCTGTTGCAGCTAGTATAATACTTGAAACATATTTAAAGATGAAGGGTGATAAAAATGAATAATGAAAATAATAAGTTTACTATTAAGAATGAAATGGGCGAAGAAGTAGAATGCGAAGTACTATTTACTTTTGATTCTGAAGAAACAGGTAAAAGTTATATAGCTTATACTGATAATACTAAATCAGAAGATGGAAGTACTAAAGTATATGCATCTATTTATGACCCAAGTGGTAAGAGTAGTGATTTACTTCCTATTGAAACAGATAGAGAATGGAAAATTATTGAAAATATTTTAGCTAGTGCTCAAGAAAAATTAAGTGGTAAGAACGAAAATGAAGAAGAGTAAGAAAATTATTATTATTCTTTCTGCTTTTTTAGTTCTTATTATCTGTGCTTTAGCGGGTGTTTTGGTTTTCTATAATAATAGTTTAAAAGCTGTTGGTGGTGATACGCCAGTAGAATTTACTGTTAGTAATGGAGAGTCTGTTAAAACAATTATTAGTAATTTAAAGGAAAAAGGTTTAATTAAAAATGAGAAAACAGCTTATTTTTATTATGTAACTAATAAGGTTGATAGTTTAAAAGCTGGTTTATATCCTTTAAATAAGAATCAAAGTGTTAAAGAAATCTTTGAAACTTTAAGTGGAAGTAATAATGCTATTGAGGAATCTTTTGAAGTAATGTTTATTCCTGGAAATAGAATGGATTACTATATTGAAAGAATAGCTGCTTTCTTCCATTATAGTGAAGAAGAAGTAGAAGCTAAGTTAAGTGATCAAGAATTCTTGAACAGAATGATTAAGAGATATTGGTTCTTGACTGATGAAATCTTAAATGATAAATTATATTATGCCCTTGAAGGTTATTTGTATCCAGATACATATAGATTCAAGAAAGATGCAACAATTGAAGATGTTTTGATCAAGTTGTTAGATGAAACAGCTATTAAATTAGATCCTTATAAGGAACAAATTTTGAATAGTGGTTATAGCGTTCATGAAATACTTACTATGGCAAGTATTATTCAAAAAGAAGCTAAAATCTATGATGATAAAACAAAAGTTAGTCAAGTTATCTATAAGAGACTTGATATGGGTATGTCTTTAGGTATGGATGTTACGGCTTATTATGGTGGTAAAATTCCTATGGATAAAACACATACTAATGAAGGATTAGCATCTTTAACTTTAAATAACCCTTATAATACAAGAGTTATTACAGGTTTACCTGTTGGACCAATTTGTGGTGTTACAGTTGAAGATGTTAAAGCTGCTTTAAATCCTAGTGATACATTCTATGTATATTTTGTTGCAGATGTAAAAACTGGTAAAGTTTATTTTGCAGAAACTTATAATGAATTTCTACAATTAAACAACAAGTATAATAAAGAAGGTTATTAAAATGGAAGAAAAGATTAGAGAAATGGAGAATTATGCTAAAGAGCATAATGTTCCAATTATCGAAAGAGATAGTATTACTTTCATTATGAAGTTTATTAAAGCTAATGGTGTTAAAGAAATACTTGAAATAGGTAGTGCTATCGGATATTCTGGTATTCTTATGGCTAGTGTTGATCCTGATATTAAATTAACAACAATTGAACGTGACGAAGAAAGATATATGGAATGTTTAAAGAATGTTAAAGATGTTGATATGCAAGATAGAATCAATGTTGTATATCAAGATGCTTTAGAAGTTAATTTAAAGGGTGTTAGTTACGATTTAATATTTATCGATGCTGCTAAGGGTCAATATACTAAGTTTTTTGAAAAATATAAATATTTCTTAAAACCAGGTGGTGTTATTGTAACAGATAACTTAAAATTCCATGGACATGTTGGTCATAGAGATATGATATCATCTAGAAATCTTAAACAATTAGTTGGTAAAATTGAAAACTATATTGATTTCTTAAAGAATAATGACGAATTTGAAACTAAATTTTATGATGTTGGAGACGGCTTATCTGTAAGCATTAGAAAAAATGATCTCTAAAATACTAATCGCAATTAATAAACTAGAAGACGTAGAGACTTATAGAAAAGCAGGTATTACTGCTTTTTTATTTCCTTTAGAAGGTTTTGTAGTTGGATATAATGAAATATCTTTAGAAGATATTTTAAAATTTGATGTTTCAAATAAGTTTTTATTAGTAAATCGTATTTTAACGAGTGATGATATTGATCGTTTAAAAGATATATTAAAAGAATTAAAAGGTATTAAAGGAATTGTATTTGAAGATGTAGGTGTTTATTATTTAATTAAGGAATTAAATCTAGATCTTGAATTAATATTATTCCAAAATCATTTTGGTAGTAATTCACGTAGTGTTAAATATTGGTTAGGTAATGTGGATTCGGTATTCTTATGTAATGAACTTACATATAGTGAACTAGAAGATATATGTACTAATAATCATGATTTAACAGTTCATTTATTTGGTTATAATCAAGTAATGTATAGTAGAAGATTATTGCTATCTAATTGGTCAGAAAACTTTAATTTAGTTTATAAAAGTAGTAATTTAATTGAAGATACAGCTACTCATATTAGATTTAGAGCTGTAGAGAATAATTATGGAACAGTTATGTACTCTGATAAGATATTTAATGGACGTAGATTGGTTAATCTACCTAATGTTAAGTATTTCTATATTAATACAATGATGATTGATAGTGAACGTATTATTTCTTTTATTAATGATTTAGATATTAATACAGAAGTAGAAGATGAAGGATTCTTAGATAAACCTACTATTTATAAAATAGGGAGGAATAAGTAATGGAAAGAATTGAATTACTTGCACCTGCTGGTGATTTAGAAAGACTTAAGATTGCTTTATTATATGGTGCTGATGCAGTATATATTGGTGGTCAAAACTTTTCTTTAAGAGCTAATGCTAAGAATTTTAGTGTTGATGATATTAGAGAGGCAGTTAATTTTGCACATTCATTAAATAAAAGAGTATATGTAACAGTTAATATTGTTTTTCATGATAAAGATATAGATGGTTTAAAGGAATACCTAATTCAATTAGATGAAATAGGTGTTGATGCTTTAATAGTTTCAGATACTGTTGTTATGGAACTAATTAGAGATTTAAAATTAAAGTTAGAATTACACGTAAGTACACAAGCTTCAACATTAAATTATGAAGCTGCTAAATTCTATAAGAATGAATTTGGGGCGACAAGAGTAGTACTTGCACGTGAAGCTAGTAAAGAAGATATTAGAAGGATAAAAGAAGAAACAGGACTTGAAATTGAGTGTTTTGTTCATGGTGCTATGTGTACATCTATGAGTGGACGCTGTGTAATGAGTAATTATGCAACAAATAGAGATGCTAATAGAGGTGGATGTGCACAAGTTTGTCGTTTTACTTTTAATCCTGATAATACTAGTCAAATATTTAGTATGACACCAAAGGATTTAAATATGGTTTCTAATATTAAAGAAATGATTAATGTTGGTGTTAATTCATTTAAAGTAGAAGGTAGAATGCGTAGTGTTTATTATATAGCTACTGTTATTCATACTTATCGACGTCTTATTGATATGGTTATTAATAATGAGTACGATGAAAATATAGCTAAATACTATTTAGATATTTTAAATAGATGCGCAAATAGAGATTCGGTAGAACAATTCTTTAATAGATTACCTGGTAAGGAAGAACAATACTTCTTAGGTCGTGATGAAGTAAGTAATAAAGATTTCTTAGGCTCTGTTATTTCTTATGATGATGAATCTAAGATGGTAACATTAGAACAAAGAAATTATTTTAAACCAGGTGATGTAGCTGAAATCTTTGGCCCTAATAAAGATGCATTTACTTTTGAAATACCAGAAATCTTTGATGAAAAGGGTTTAAAAATAGATGTAGCTAATCATCCACAAATGATTGTTAAGTTTAAATGTGACCAAAAGTTAGAACCTAACGATATGATGAGAATTAAAATATTTGATATTAAAGATTATAAAAAATAAGGTTTCTTATTTTTTATTTTTTTGGTTTTATAACGTTTTTTTGATAAGAGAGAGGATTAAGTTTTCATTGACTTT
>CADBLZ010000068.1 GCA_902795675.1 uncultured Erysipelotrichaceae bacterium | reverse complement strand
TTGCAGCAGTTATAGTATTTGTTGTTCTAGAACTTGCTTGTGCATTTGCATTAACTTTATTTATTAAAAAGTTAAGCCCAACGATGGCTAAGATATTATATATCTTATATACAGTACTAACAGGAATTAGTTTCTCAGGTATCTTCCTAGTATATACTGGTGAAAGTATTGCCATGGTATTTTTAATGACTGGTCTTATCTTCGGAGCATTTGCTTGGGTAGGTAAGAATTCTAAAATGGATTTATCTAAATGGGGAACTTATTTATTTGTTGCTTTAATAGCTATCATTATTACTGAAATAATCAATATCTTTATTGGTAGTTCAGGATTACAAATGATTATTTGTTTAGTAGCTATTTTAGTATTTGCTGGTTATACTGCATACGATGTTAAATTTGCTCTAGAAAGAGCTAAAGACATGGATACTGAAAATGCTGGTATATTCTGTGCATTCCAATTATTCTTAGACTTTATTAATCTATTCATTAGATTACTAGAATTATTTGGTAAGAATAATGATTAAGAATAACACTCAATTGAGTGTTATTTTTTTGTATAACTTTACTATTTTACTTTTTTAAATTATAATTTTGATTGTTAAGAGAAAGGAGTGAAACAATGAAAAAGGTAATTTTAGGAATTTCTGGTGGTGTAGATTCATCTGTTGCAGCTATTCTATTAAAAGAACAAGGTTATGAAGTAGAAGGTTTGTTTATGCGTAACTGGGATTCATTTGCTGATGGTGAACTTAATGATGCACCTAAAGGTAAGACAGGTATATGTCCACAAGAAGAAGATTATAATGATGCTTTAGCTGTATGTAATAAGTTAGGTATTAAATTACATCGTAAAGATTTTGTTAAAGAATATTATGATTATGTTTTCACATATTTCTTAGATGAACTTAAAAAAGGTAGAACTCCTAATCCAGATGTTATGTGTAACAAATATATCAAGTTTGATATGTTTGCTAAAGAAGCAAATAAACTAGGAGCAGATTATATTGCTACTGGTCACTATGCTAAATTAGTAGATGGTAAGTTATATAAATCAGCTGATAAGAATAAAGATCAATCTTATTTCTTATCACAAGTAAGTAAAGAACAATTAAGTAATGTTTTATTCCCACTTGCTGATATTGATAAACCAAAGGTTAGAGAAATAGCTGAAAAGTATGGCTTAGTAACTGCTAAGAAAAAAGATTCAACAGGAATTTGTTTTATAGGTGAAAGAAACTTTACTAATTTCTTAGAAAACTATCTACCTAATATTCCAGGTGATATTGTTAATATTGATACTAATGAAGTAATAGGTAAACATATAGGTTTAATGTACTATACAATTGGTCAAAGAAGAGGATTAGATATTGGTGGTACAAAAGAAAGAATGTTTGTTGTAGGTAAAGACTTAAAGAAAAATATTCTTTATATATGTATTGGTGAAGATAACGATTATTTAATATCTGATTCTTGTTTAATTGATAGTGTTAACTATTTTGATGATCGTAAGATCACTAAGTGTAATGCTAAATTTAGATACAGACAAGAAGATATTCCAGTAGAACTAGAATACTTAGATAACGGTAATATTTTAGTTAAGTATCCACAAGGTGTTCAAAGAGTAACACCTGGTCAAGCATGTGTTTTATATGATGGCGATATGTGTATTGCTGGTGGTATCATAAGTGAAGTTAGAAAAAATAATGAAAAACTTTGGTATCTATAATTAAAGTATGATAAAATATCAGTAGTTTACTGATATTTTTATGGTCGATTGGTGAAGTGGTTTAACACATAACCCTCTCAAGGTTACATACATGGGTCCGAATCCCATATCGATCACCATTTAGTAGATAAAACTAGTAGTAACTAGTTTTTTTTATGCTATAATAGAGGGGAGTTAAGGAAGATTATATGAGAAAGACAAGAAAGAAAAAGGAAACATACTTTATTGGCTTAGATATTTTACGAATCTTTGCTTGTGTGTCTATCTTTTTATATCATTTAGGAATAATTAAGGGTGGTTATTTAGCGGTATGTACATTTTTTGTTATGTCTGCTTTTTTATCTTGTTATTCAGGATTTAAAAAAGATAAGTTTTCTTTTAAAGAGTATTATATAAGTCGTATTAAAAAAATATATGTACCAATCCTTTTAACAGTATTTACAACAGTTCTAGCTTTATCTTTTATAAAAAGTTATAACTGGTTCAATATGAAACCAGAAGTTACATCTATTATTTCTGGATATAATAACTATTGGCAATTAAATGCTAACTTAGATTATTTCGCAAGACATATATCTTCACCATTTATGCATTTTTGGTATATAGGTATTTTATTACAATTTGAATTAGTCTTCCCATTCTTATTCATCTTCTTTAAAAAATTAGGAGATAAGTATGGTAAGAAAGTACCAGTTATATCACTTAGTGCTTTAAGTGTTATATCTACTATTTATTTTATATATCAAAGTATTCATAATAATTTAATGTTTGTTTATTATGATACGTTTATTAGATCATTTAGTATTATTTATGGTTTACTACTAGGTTTCTTAGTTCATTATTATGGTAAGTTAATTAATAAGAAAATAGATAAGAATAAGAAGTTATCTAAGAGAATATTTATTATATATATACTAGCTCTAGTAATACCATTCTTATTTGTATCTGATAAATCTAAAATATTAAATATTAGTATGATATTAGTATCACTAATATCTTGCCGTTTAATATGTTACTCTTTAACAATGAAGGGTGATAATAAGATAGTTAGATATATATCTAACTTAGCTTATCCAATATATTTATTCCAATATCCAGTAATATTTATATTTAGTTATGTAAAACTAAATATCATATTAGAAACAATTCTAATTATACTTATTACAATTATAATTGCTTGGATTAGTTACTATGCATTATCTAAACAAACAGATAAGAAGAAAGTAATTCTTAAATATATCTTATTAATTTTACTTCTTGGTAGTAGTTCAGTTGGTGTTTATAAATATGTAAATGCTAAAGACTATACAAAAGAAATGAAACAACTAGAAAATGAACTGGCTGAGAATGAAAAGAAGATGCAAGAAGCACAAGAAGCTTATGCAGCAAAACTAAAAGAACAAGAAGAAGAGTGGAATAAGACATTAGCTGAACTAGAAAGTGGCGAAGCTAATATTGAAGAAGTTGTTAATAGTTTAAGAGTAGTATTTATTGGTGACTCTGTAATGCTTGGTGCACAAGCTAACCTTTATAAACAATTCCCTAATAGTTATGTTGATGCTAAAGTATCCAGATCAATCTATGCTGGTAATACTATTTTAAAAGAACTAAAGAGTAGAAACCAATTAGGTGAACCAATTGTTATTGGTTTAGGTACTAATGGTGGATGCCCTAAGAGTTGTAAAGAAGGTATTATAGAAACAGCTGGTGGAAGAGATATCTTCTGGCTTACAGTTACAAATGATGCTGATGTTCATATTAATGATTCAGTTAAAGCTTTAGCTGAAGAACATAGTAATGTTCATATTATTGACTGGGAAGTGTTATCTAAAGGACATGAAGAATACTTCTATGCAGACAAGATTCATTTAAATCCAGTTGGTCGAAAAGCTTATACAGAAGAAATAAGAAAAGCTATTTATGATGTATATGTTTATAAATATAAATTACAAAAAGAAGAAACTATTAAGAAACATGAACAAGAAAATAGAACAAAATATTCTTTCTATGGTAATGACTTATTAATTAATCTAAATGAATATTTAGATTATGAAAAAGGTAAAGTAATTTATAACGGTAATAAAGATTATGATATGGCTTCTATTAAGAAAGACTTAAAGAAAGCTATAGATGATAATCTACTAAATTATAATGTTGTCTTTGTTTTTGATAAGAGTATTCCTTTAACTATAGATGATTATAATGAACTTATTAGTATATGTAAGAATCATTATGTTTATATTATTAATATAACAAGTAATGACTTTAGTAAGTTAAATGGTGATAATGTTAAAGTAATAGAGTTCTATAACGATATTAAAGATAATAAAAAATATTTAATGCCAGATGGTACTCATTTATCTACTAAAGGTAATGAAGCGTTATGTAAACTAATAAAAGATAGTATTAAATAATACTATCTTTTTATATGTAAATAGAAAATATAATTGTAATTAAGTTTGTAATGTTATGATACAATAAAAATATAATAGGAGGAATGATATGAGAAAGGCTACTTTAAAAGTAATGCTAGGTACAGTTATTGCAGAAGTAATACTAGTATGTGTATTAATCCTTATGGGATCATATAATCAAGTTGTTGGTCGTTCAATGGCTTCTATAGGAATAATCTTCTTCAATTCTTTACCTTGTTTACTATATGCAAGAATATATGATGATGAAAAGGTTAAAATGATTGCTGTTGTTGGAGCAATACTTACAAGTGTGGCAGCTTTATTTGGTATTCTTAATGTATGGAAACTAATGGATATTTCTGGTGCTTTAGAAAAAGCTTTATCAGTAATTGAAATATTCGTATGGTCATTAGCATTAATTTCTTGGGTATTATCATATAAACCAATTAATAAAGTTGTTAATATATTTAGAAATGCATCTTCAATATCACTTGCAATATTCTCTTTATTTAGTTCAGTAATGGTCTTATTAGAATATAGTTTAGAAGGTTTTGCCTTAAGACTTTATTATGTTCTAATGGTAATTACAACAGGTTTATTTGTTTGTATGTTTATCGTTACTAAGATCTATAAAAAAGAATTCCTTGAACAAAAAGAAAAAAAACAACCTTAATGGTTGTTTTTTATTACAAAAAAAGAGTAAAGGAACAATAATACGTCGTTTCTTTACCCGTAGTGGAATCCAATATACGTCGGATCCACTACGAATATAATAACATAAATATTTGATATTACAAGAAATATTTAATATAATCTCTTAAGAAGAGGGATTCTTATGGAAAGATATCAAGATATAGAAAGATCTATTATTAAAAAGTTTCGTAAAGATATATGGTCTAAGTTTACGAAAGCAGTAAGAGATTTTGAGTTAGTACAAGAAGGAGATAAAGTTATGGTTTGTATCTCTGGTGGTAAAGATTCATTCTTACTAGCTAAATGTATTGAAGAATTAAGTAAACATAGTAATATTAAATTTGAAACTAAATATGTTGTAATGAATCCTGGATATACAGAAAAGAATTTAGAAAAGATTAAAGAGAATGCTAAGATACTTAATCTACCAATAGAGATATTTGATACAGATATCTTTGATGTATCTAATTTATTAAACGAAGAAAAACCATGTTATATGTGTGCTCGTATGAGAAGAGGACATTTATATAATAAAGCTAAAGAACTAGGTTGTAATAAGATAGCACTAGGACATCATAAAGATGATGTTATTGAAACAACTTTACTTTCAATGATGTATGCTGGTGAAATTAAAACAATGTTACCTAAATTACATAGTAGTAATTTTGAAGGTATTGATTTAATAAGACCTTTATATTATGTTCGTGAGAAAGATGTTCTAGAATGGGTTAAGTATAATAACTTAGAGTTTATTAATTGCGCTTGTAAGTTTACGATGAATAATGAATATACTAATAATAGTAAAAGAAAAGAGATTAAAGATTTAGTTAAAAGATTAGAAGACTTTAATCCAGAGATTATTCAAAATATATTTAATTCAACAAGTAATGTTGATATAAGAGGTATTATTGGTTATCGAGATAAAGATAAGTATCATTCTTTTTTGGATGATTTTAATAAATAATTGACTTTAATTATTTAATCACTTATAATGGAAACACAAACGAAGAAGAGAAAAGAGTATAATAAAGATACTTTATAGAGAGTCTATGGATGGTGTAAATAGATAAGTTATTTATTAGAAGAAGTTCTTGGAGTTTATAGGGTAATTCCTTTAAAGATTATAGAGTATAAACTAAGGTGGTACCACGACTAATTCGTCCTTATGATGAATTGGTCTTTTTTATTTTAAAAAAGAAAGGTGATAAAAATGACATACAAGGATTTAGCAGATGTAATATTTCCAAATATTACAAAGACAATTGAGGATTATGAGAAAGAGTATCCAGAAAGAAATTTAGATGAGGGAGCATTTGTTACGAGATATGCACCAAGCCCTACGGGGTTTATGCATATAGGTAATCAGATGTCAGCACTTATAAATTATGTTATTGCTAGGCAATCTAATGGGGTTTTCTATTT